>CAYXQW010000535.1:0-303 GCA_964466695.1 uncultured Bdellovibrionales bacterium | reverse complement strand
GGCGAGGTCACCGTAGTCGGCGGCGCGCGGCTCCAAGGGCAGAGCCTCGGCGGCAAGAGCAACTTCCTCGTCGCCCCCAAGCTGAGCCTCACCTACTCCCCCGCACAGCGGCACCTGCTGCGCGCCGGCGTCGGTCGCGGCTATCGCAGCCCCACCCTGCTCGAATCCTACGGCGACATCACCGCTTATAACCGCGCGATCCTCATCTACCGCGGCGAGCCCGACATAGGCCCCGAGCACACCACCTCGATCGAAGCGGGCTATCAGCTAGATCTCCCGGGCAAGCTGGTGTTCAAGATCGAC
>CAYXQW010000534.1:0-2036 GCA_964466695.1 uncultured Bdellovibrionales bacterium | reverse complement strand
TGGCGTTCTTGCGCCGGGGCAAGCTGGAGGTCGCACGGGGGTATTTTTGCGAGCCTACCAAAGGCGCCGTCTCTCCTTGGACGGCCGCGATCATGTGGCGTCTTGGCGAGGCGTTGGCAAAGGTCGAGGGTGACGCGCCCCGTGCCATAAGCTCGAGGGAGCAGTGGATCGAGGCCTTGCGGCGCCTGCCTGAAGGGAGGAGGCAAGCCTCGCTGTGCGCTCTGGCGCAGCTCGAGCTGCCGCCGCGCGAGCCTTGTCGTTTGCTCGCGGGCGGCGCGATGCGCGCTATCACCGGCGAAGAGGCGAGCTTCTTCGACCACGCCGGGCTCGCCTTGTTCGTGGATCTTCTTTCTCGTCGGGCCTTCGTCAACGGCAAGGCGGTCGCGCCGCCTGGCCTCGAGGCCGCGCGGCTCCTCGCGTACCTCGCGACGGGGAGCGCTTCGGCGAGCGCGCTCGACGAGGTCGCGGGCGTGGTGCTCGACCAAAGAGGCGATGATGAGCGCGGGCGTCTTCTGCGCTTGGCCGAGGAGCTGCAAAAGTCGTTGGGGGCGGCGAAGGGTTTTCGCATAGACATAAAGGCGAAGCAGGCGCAGCTCCGCTTGCCGCCGCGTCATGCCCTGGTGGTCCCGCAAAGCCTCTTGTGGCGCGCGCCGTCGCGCGGGCAACAGGCGATCGAGCGGGCTCTGCGCCGCCGCGGTCCGCTCGCGCTCCCCTCTTTGGCCACGGCCGCGAAGCTCAAGCCGTCGGAGGCCAAGCGCGAGCTCTGCGAGCTTACGCGCTTCGGGGTCGTCGTGCTCGTGCCGAAGGGCAAGTCGACGATCTATGACCTCGCGTGAAGTAATGCCCTAAAACCTGTCGAAGAAAGACGTGGGGGCGGGGGGCGCCTTGCGTGCCCCGCGAGATCTCTTCGTGGCCTTTTGCCCCTTGCTGTTACGTGGCTCGTTAGGCGCGGCTTCTCTTTGGTCGGAGTCTCGCTTCTCCTCCGCGGCTTTTTGCGGCTTGGCCGAGGGTTTACCTGGCACGCGCGAGGACTTGGCTGCGCGCGGGGGCTTCGGATCTTCTAGATCGGTAGTCTCATCCTTGGTGTAGAGGAAGGCGGCCGCGAGCCCGATGAACAAGGACAACACGAGGAGCCAGAGCACGAGGGAGACGCGACGGGCGCGGATCGGCGCTTGCGGGAGGTCGGCCAGGCGCTTGTCTTCGCAGGCGACGAGCTCGGCCTTCACCTCCTCGACGTTCTGAGGTCGTAGCTCGGGGTCCTTCTCGAGGCAGCGCATGATGAGCGCGGTCAGCCGGCGCGGGAGCTTCTGCGGCATGAGCTGGTCGGGCGGGGTCGGGAGAGAGGTGGCGTGTTGATAGAGTAGCTGAGACATCGAGGTGGCTGAGAAAGGACGCTCACCCGTGAGCATCTCGAAGAGGATGAGGCCGATGCAGTAGATGTCGGCGCGAAAGTCCACCTTGTCGCCGGCGATCTGCTCGGGTGGCATGTAGCCTGGGGTCCCGAGCATAGTGCCGGTGACGGTCTCGAAGGCGTTGATCTGAGGGGAGGCGGCTTTGAGCTTGGCGATCCCGAAGTCCAGGAGCTTAATGCGCTCCTCGCCGCTTGGCGTCGTGGTGAGGAAGATATTCGAGGGTTTGAGGTCGCGATGCACGACGCGCGCGGCGTGCACCGCCTGCATGGCGTCGCAGAGCTGCTTGCCGATGTCGAGGACGTTCGCGAGCGGGAGGGCGTAGTCGCGCTTGAGCCGTTCTTCGAGGCTCATGCCTTGCAAGTACTCCATCACCAGGAAGTGATTGTCGGCCGAGGAGACGAGGTCGTTGATCTCGATGACGTTCGGGTGGCGGATCTGACTCGCCCGCCTCGCCTCGGCAAAGAACCGCTCGACGAGCCGCGGGTCCTTGGCGTAAACGGGGCTCAAGCGCTTGAGCGCCACGTGTTTTTCGAGCGCGGTGTGCCGCGCCAGGTAGATCTCGGCCATACCTCCCTTACCGATGATCTCCTCGATCTCGTAGGCTCCGACCAGGGTGCCGCGCTC
>CAYXQW010000533.1:0-2036 GCA_964466695.1 uncultured Bdellovibrionales bacterium | reverse complement strand
ACCCACTCCTTGATCGCCGCGAGCGGCGACTCTCCGGTGCCGGCGATCTCGTATTTTTTGACCTCGGGCAAGCGCACCGGCAGCTCGTCCTCCGGCACGGGCACCGGGCCCTGGCAGTCGCCGTGACAGTGCACGACAGGGAAGGGCTCGCCCCAGTAGCGCTGGCGCGAGAACACCCAGTCGCGTAAGCGGTAGGTCGTGGCCTTCTGGCCGATGCCCTTCTCTGCCAGCCAGGCGATGATCTTGGTCTTGGCCGAGGGCGTGTCGAGGCCGTCGATGGGCGGCGAGTTGATGGCGACGCCCTCGCCCTCGAAGGGCTCTTTCTGCACGTCCTTGTCGGACGAGACCACCGCGATGATCGGCAACCCGAACTTCTTGGCGAAGGCGTGGTCGCGCGCGTCGTGCGCGGGGACGGCCATGATGGCGCCCGTGCCGTAGCCGGCGAGGACGTAGTCGGCGATCCAGATCGGGATGGCCTCGCCGTTGACCGGGTTTATGGCCGTGCCGCCGGTCGCGACGCCGGTCTTTGCGAGCGTGAGATCGGTGCGCTCGAGGTCGCTCTTGTCGCGCGCGTGTTGGCGATAGTCGTCGACGGCGGCTCTCTGTGCGGGCGTCGTAAGAGCGTCGACCAGCGGGTGCTCGGGCGCGAGCACCATGTAAGTTGCGCCGAAGAGGGTGTCGGGGCGCGTGGTGAAGACGCGAACAGGACCCGCGTCGGTATCAAAGTCGATCTCCGCGCCCTCGGAGCGGCCGATCCAGTTGCGCTGCATTTGGAGCGTAGACTCGGGCCAGTCGAGGCCATCGAGGTCTTCGAGGAGGCGGTCGGCATAGGCGGTGATGCGCAGCATCCACTGGCGCATGTCGCGCCGCTCGACCTTGGTACCGCAGCGCTCACAGGCGCCGTTGTGGACCTCCTCGTTGGCGAGCCCGGTCTTGTCCTTCGGGCACCAGTTGATGGGCACCGAGGCCTGGTAGGCGAGGCCGCGCTCCATGAGCTTCAAGAAGATCCACTGCGTGAAGCGGTAGTACGAAGGATCGGTGGTGTTGAGCTCGCGCGACCAATCGTAGGAGAGGCCGATCGCCTGGATCTGTCGCTTGAAGGTGTTGATGGCCTTCGCGGTGGTTATGGCTGGGTGCACTCCGGTGGCGATGGCGTAGTTCTCGGCCGGCAAGCCGAAGGCGTCCCAACCCATCGGGTGCAAGACGTTGTAGCCGCGCATGCGCAAAAAACGCGACATGATGTCGGTCGCGGTGTAGCCCTCGGGGTGACCGACGTGTAACCCCGCGCCCGACGGGTAGGGGAACATATCGAGCACGTAAGCCTTTGGTCGGGTGCGGTCGATGTCGGAGGCGGCGAACACATGGGCTCGTTGCCAGAGGTCCTGCCACTTCGCGTCGTTTTCTCTATGCGCAAGGAAGCTCATGGACGAGCGTTTGGCATAGCTTGCGCGTTTGGGCTAGCCCTCGCGCGGGGGACGCGCGCGCGCGGCTTTTGGCCGCTTGGTGCGTGAGCGCCCGACCGTGGCCGCGAACTCTGCGAAGCGCTCGTTCTTCGGCATGGTTACGTCAGGGTCGATGCGGACGTCGACGATGACGGGGCGCAGCTCATGCGCGAGCCGAGGTAGCGTGGACGCGATCTCTCCCGAGCGAGAGCACACGATCCCGAGGCAACCCAAAGACTGCGCGTGCCTCGAGATCTCCAGCGTGCAGATGGGGTAATGCGGCGTGCGCCCATAGGCAGCGAGATTACCGTGCTCGACCATGCCGAGGCGCTGATCGTTTAAGACGAAGACCCAAAGCGGGATTTTTTCCGCGGCCGCTGTCGCGAGCTCGGTCGCCGCGAGCGCGTAGCCGCCGTCGCCGCAGATGACGCACACCGCGCGCGATGGCTTTGCGAGCTTCGCGCCGATAGCCGCGCCGAAGCTCGAGCCCATCGAGCCGAGCCCGGTCATGGCGATGAAGCTGTCGGGTTGGTTGATGCGCAGGTAGTGGGTGGCGAACACAGAGTGCGCGCCCGCGTCCACGCAGTAGATGGT
>CAYXQW010000532.1:0-2041 GCA_964466695.1 uncultured Bdellovibrionales bacterium | reverse complement strand
GCGCCCGCCGAGGAAGGGGTCGCCGGCGGTGGCGCGCACCTCGATGGTGTCGCCGTCGAGCTCGAGCACCGAGACGTCGAAGGTGCCGCCGCCGAGATCGTAGACCATCACCTTGCGTTTTGCTCCGTGCTGCAAAGCGCCGTAGGCCAGCGCCGCCGCGGTGGGCTCGTTCAAGATGCGGATGACGTCGAGCCCGGCGATGCGCCCGGCGTCGCGTGTGGCCTGGCGCTGGTGATCGTTGAAGTAGGCGGGGACGGCGATCACCGCCCGCTCGAGCCTCTCGTTGAAGTGGACCTCGGCGGCGCGTTTGAGCTCGGCCAAGATGAGCGCGCTCACCTCGGCGACGGCGTAGGTCTTGTCCGCGATCCTTATGCGAATGTCCCCGCTCGGCCCCGCGCAGCAGGTGTAGGGCATGTTGACCATGGCTTGCTTTGCCCGCGGGTCGTCGTAAGACAGGCCCATCAGTCGCTTGACGGCGACGATGGTGTTTTCGGCGTTCAGCACCGATTGCCGCTTCGCCACGCGCCCCACGAGGTGTCGGCCGTCAGGTCCGAAGGCGACGACCGACGGCAAAACGTAACGATCGACCTCGCATGGGACGACCAGCGGCGCGCCGTTGTCGATCACCGCCACGCAGGAGTTGGTGGTCCCGAGATCAATGCCGAGTACTCGCCCCATGGTCCTCCAAGGCTATCACGTGGCCGGATCGGCGCGAGCTTTAGTCGAGGTCGAGGTTTATCTTGGGCGCACGCCCGGGGGCAAAGGATATCGTGGCGTAGAAACCGCCGAGGCGCCCGGCGTAGGTCGTCTCGTGACCGTGCGCGTAGCAATCCCAACCCATGGCGTCGGGGGCGAAGGCGTGCGCGTCGCTCAACATATCTTCTTTGAGCGCGGCGCGACTCTCGGCGTCGTGCCAGGCCAGGTGCTCGCCGCGAAAGCGCGTGCCCTCGCGGTTTGCCGGGTTGAACAGCACGTCGAGGACGTAGCTCTCGAGCGCCTTGCGACCGCGGTCTATCGTCTCGTCGACGAAAGTCGGGACCTCTAGCACTCTCGCGCAGCCGGCCAAGCCCATCATGAGTTGCCTCCGTATCGAGCTTCGTTTTACGACCCACAAGTTGAGGGGTTTTACCCCAAGCCAGATCCCTATGCACGAAAGTCTTTACTCTCTTATAATTCACCTTATTTTTCGTTATCTCAACGACAGGAACCTAACATGGGGCGTTCTCCAAATGTTGCAAGCCTCGCGAGGATCGTCGCGGTGGTCTTCGCTTGTCAGGCCTTGGCCGGCTGGGGTTGTGGTGACGACGCCTGCCCGAACGACGACGTGAAGCTCAAGCCGACCTCGCCGCGCCTCGAGGCTCTGGTTTTTGCCGGCCAGGTCGAGGGCGACCCCTTCGAGCTCGTCTTCACCGCCGACTTTCGTGACAGCGACGGCGATCTTGGGCGCGGAAAAGCGCACGTCTACTTGGATGGCGGCAAAGAGCCGCTCACCATCGATCTCGTAAACGTCTTTCGCCAGAGCGCGCTCGCGCCGGAGAGCACACGGGGCACCATGCAATTGCCGCTTCGCTTCACAGGCATCACGCGCACGAGCGAGGTGCGTGTGGGCATGCAGCTCGAGGACGCCGCGCGTAACCTGAGCAACTGCTATAGCCTCGAGCTCGGGCTACGGGTTCAGAGCTTGGCCTCGAGCGCGAGCATGAGCGAGGAGCCGATGTGGTCGGCGGCGGGGTTTTGATGCTCGCTGTCGAGGGCGCCCTCGTAGAGACGCGAGCCGAAGCGAGCGTTTACGAGGTTATTGCCGAGGAGCGCGAGGCGTAAGTTTTGGCTCAAGCTGTAGGCCACACGCGCGTCAATCCTCGTGATCGGGTTGACGATGCCCTCGTCACCCGTAAAGCCGCGTTGGTAGTACGGAGACGTTACGTACGCCGTGAGGTCGAGCTCGAGGGCGGCGCTCGGGTTTGCGGTGAGCGAGAAATAGACCTTGTGATAGGGGGCGCGACGCAAGCCCTCGAAGGTCTCGCCCTCACCCTTGTAGAGG
>CAYXQW010000531.1:0-2044 GCA_964466695.1 uncultured Bdellovibrionales bacterium | reverse complement strand
CGGCGGTGGGTGATTAATGCTGCTTCGTCACCATGGTAGCCTTCGTGCAAGTGATGATGAGTAGCACCTTGTGTATGATGCTGTGCGCCAACTAAGCAAAGGAAGCCCTACGCCCGTGAAGCACCCCGAGACAACCGCCCCGACTTTTGAGAGGAGATTCTTGCTCGGTGACTTGGCGGCCGTCGTGCTGGCCGCCACCGTGGCGATCACGATCCCGCTCGACATGCTCGCGATCGAGCCGCTCGACGAGGGGCTCTACTGCAGCACTACCGTGGATATGCTCGAGCACGACACGCTGCTCTATCCCACCAAAGACGGGCAGTTCTTCTCCTGGTATGGGAAGCCGCCCCTCGTCAACTGGCTCCAGATAGTGAGCACGAAGGTCCTGGGCGAGACCGTGCACGGCTGGCGACTGCCGACCGCGCTCGGCCTGGTGGCCTTCATCACGCTTATCTGGGCGAGCGGTGTCGTGCTCGGGGGGAGGGCGGTGGGCGCCATCGCCGGAGCGCTCGCTCTCCTCTCGCCCGAATTTTTGGCGATGGGACGTCGGATCTGGCTCGAGGACCTCGTAGCGCCATTCTTCGCGGCGGGGATCTTGGCCTATGCCTATGCTATCGCAGCGCGAACGCCACGACGCCGGTGGTTGTTGGTCGCGAGCGCGGGGCTTTTTTTGGGGCTCGCGGTCTTGAGCAAGCAGGCCTTCGCGCTCTTCGCGCCGGCCGCGCTCGGCCTGGTCGAGCTTGTCCTGCGCCGCCCCGGCTGGGTGCGCCGCGCGCTGGTGCTCACCTTGGTTACGGGCGCCGTCTCACTTTGGTGGTTTGTGCTCACCGCCCACGTCGTGGGCAAGCCTGCCACCAACTCGTGGCTCGGCTATCATCTCGTCGACCGCTTCACGCAGGTACTCGAAGGCCACCCAAGAGGGCCGAACGCGTATGGGCGCTCTTTGCAGAAGTACTTCGGGCTCCTGCCGTTTGGCATCGCGATCTTTGGCTGGGTCTTGCTCGGACTAAGGCTCAAGGTCCGGCGCGAGCGGCCGGATGACACGCGTTACGACGAACAGCCGCCGGCCACCACGGCCCTCTATCTCGGATGGACCGCGTTGTTCGTGCTCCAGTACGTAGTCGTCGGGCTCGTCATCAAGACTTTCTTGGCTTGGTATCAGGTCGTGGTCATGCTGCCGATGTTCGTAGGTGCGGCCTATCTTACGCGCGAGGCCTGGGTGCGAGCCCAACCCGAGTGGCTGCGTTGGCTTCTACCCGTCGCTCTCGTCGCCGGCTTGGCCGAGCCGACCCGCAGCGACGGCGTCGTGATCGCGGCGCTCGTCATTGCCCTCGCGCTCTTCGCGAGCAAGATCCCTTCGCGTCTGCGCGCAAAGCTCGGCCCGCCCGCTCTCCTCTTGGGCGCGGGGATCGTCGCCACGGTGGCCGCCAATCCGTTGCGACCGCTCGATTGGCGCGAGCAGGTGGCGGTGCGCGTGCGCGCCGAGCCCGACACGATCATGGTCGGAGATGCGGTCAGCCTGTATGCCTGGCGCTGCTACCTGCCACGAGTCATATGGCGGAGCTGGCGCGGCTCGTGCGAAGAGGTCGCTCGTGACGTCTCGGGCGCGGCTACCTTCGTGCTCAAAGGCGAGGCGCGTAACTGTGTCATCCCGGACACGCGCATCGACTACGAGCACCCGCGGGCGGTTTTCCTTAGGCGCACCGGCCTCATCGCCGACTGACAACGGAGCGCGCGCATGTTCACCATGATTGCTCGTATCGCCCGGATAGGATGTGAGGTGCGTCGCGGTTTGCTTCTCTACGTGGCTGTCACTCTAGCCACTCTCGCTCCCTTATGGATCTTCAAGTATCCCCCGGCCAGTGATCTACCGAATCACGTAGCGATAACCTCTATCATCGAGCGCTTGCTGAACAACGACCCTGTCGTCTCCGCTTACTATGCGCTGAACTTACAATCGACCCCTTACTATCTTTACTATGTGCTCGCCCTGCCGCTCGCAGCTTGGCTCGGGCCTCTTGTCGGCACCAAGATCGTGATCACC
>CAYXQW010000530.1:0-2065 GCA_964466695.1 uncultured Bdellovibrionales bacterium | reverse complement strand
GCTACTAGAAGCCGCGCCCGAAGTTCTTTTCGTGAGTGCGGCGCCCAATCTCGGGATCGAGCTGGACGGTACCAACGACGCTCCTGCGGGTATCTCACTGCCCAATAACATCACCGTATCCGCATGGTGCGGCGACCCTGGAAGGCGGTGCGCGTTCTCTGCGTTCGGAGAGGTGGTCGACATCTCGGCCCCGGGGGAAATTCCTGCTGTGGGCTACATCGAAGCTGGGACCTCTGTTTCTACCCCCATGGTTGCGTCCGCCGCCGCTGTTTTGCGTTCTTTGGGTATCGCTGATCCGAGCGAAATCAAACGCCGACTCTTACATTCTTCTCTGAGGAGCGGGGTCGTCACCGAGCCCGGTGGCGGTGCGCAACTCAGCTTCGCTCATGCGCTCGCCGACCTGCTGTGGGAGCGCTACGGTTCTTATAGCTGGGCGCAGTATAGTTTTGACGGGGATATGGATGGAGAGCATGACCAACCGCGTCTGATGGCCGACTCCTTGTGTAAGGAGTTCAATGTTACGACGACAGACTTCGGGGGATTTACTATCGAGCCCGATGGGGAGTGCTCCAATGTCGGAGGATCCTCGTTCGTTTTGATGCCGGATGGCCAGTCTTGGAGCCTGGGGATGGTGGGCAGGGCAAGCGCGTCGGACGATCTGATGGTCATCAACATATCGGGAGCGCTGTCGCATACCTTTGCCCTGAACACGCCCTACAGCGCGCCCGGAGAAGTGGGCATCGGCGTGCACATCTGCAACGACCGCGATCGAGATTGCGCGTGTGACACCGAGAGCGGGGATTATCGCTTCATAGGATCCATCGAAGGTGGCTGGTTCGAGTTCTCACGCTGCGCGGTCATCGAACGTGTCGGAGGAGCGCCCAAGTACCTCTCTATGGACGCGACCTTCGGTGGTACAGCCGTTGGCTTTCATACGACCTTCACCGGAGATCTGCCGATCAACGTCGACCATTCGACCACCGTGTTCGGCTGGTTACGGTCTCTAACCGCCATACCCTTGCCGCCTTTGGCCACGTATTCCGAAGAAGCCGAGTACGCCTGCGACGAGGCGCTGTAGGCGCGCTGCTCATCACACCGCCTTGATAGTCTTCCCGAGCAGCGTGACGCATGCGGCGAGCAGGGCGATGTAGACGAACGAGGCCCTAAGCGAGGAGAGCTCGGCGATGAGCCCCACGCACGGCGGCCCGATGAGGAAGCCCGCGTAGCCGATGGTGGCGACTCCTGCGATGCCCTTGCTCGGTGCGATGTCGGGTGTGTTGCTCGCCGTGCTGAAGGCGAGCGGGATGGCGTTGGCGAGCCCGAGCCCCACGGCGACGAAGCCCGTCATCACCACCGGCACCGTGGGCCAGAGCGCCGCGGCCAAAAGCCCGAGGGCGGCCAAGATCCCTCCGGCGCGGATGACGGCGCGGCTCCCGAGGCGCACCGAGAGCCGGTCGCCGGTTATGCGCCCCGCCGCCATGGCGATCGAGAACGCCGTAAAGCCGAGCGCCGCCAGGCCCTCCTCGGCGAGCACGACCTTCTTTAGATACACCGCGCTCCAGTCCCCCATGGCCCCCTCGCAGACCCCGGCGCACAAGGCGAGCAGGCCCAGCGGCCAAAGAGCGGTCGGTGGTAGCTGGAAGACGCGCTCGCGCTCTTTCGGGATCTCGTCTGTCACCACGAGGAGCGCGCGGTGCGCCCAAAGGGAGAGCAACACGAAGACCGCCGCCACCGCGCCGAAGTGGAGCAAAGCGCCGATCGACAAGGCCAGAGCCCCCGCGCCGAGCGCCGCGCCGAAGAACCCACCGAGGCTCCAGGCCGCGTGGAAGGAGGACATGATCGGCCGGCGGTAGCGGCGCTCGACCTCGGCCGCTTGCGTGTTCATGGCGACGTCCATCACGCTCATGCCGGCGCCCAAAAAGAAGATGCCGACGGCGAGGGCGATGGCGCTCGTTACGATCGGTAGACAGAAGAACCCCAGGGCGAGCCCGAGCGCGCCCGCAGTCGTGATCTTGCGGCTGCCGAAGCGGGCGATGAGCCCGCTCGTCAGCACGAGCGCCGCCAT
>CAYXQW010000529.1:0-2065 GCA_964466695.1 uncultured Bdellovibrionales bacterium | reverse complement strand
TGCTGCCGGGGATGCAGGCCGCCTTCGTCGATATCGGCGTCGAGCGGACGGGCTTTTTGTACGTCAATGACGCGGTGTTGCCCGCGCCGGGCGAGCTCGACGCCGCGCTCGATAAGGAGCCGCGAGGCGAGGACGAGACCGAGCCGCAAGGGGCGCGCGGCCGCGGGTTTCGTCAGGCGCCGGCGGCGGACATCGAGAGCGTGATCCGCAATGGCGAGGACGTCTTGGTGCAGGTGCAAAAAGAGCCGATCGGGCAGAAGGGGGCGCGCCTGACGCGGCACATCACCATCCCCGGTCGCCTGCTCGTCTACATGCCGTTCTCGCCGCATATCGGGGTCTCGCACCGGATCGTCGATCCCGAAGAGCGCGAGCGGTTGCGCGCGGCGCTCGAGGTTCTCGGCGCGGCGGCGCGTGGTTTCATCGTGCGCACCGCGGCCGAGAGCGCGGACGAGGCGGTGTTGCAGCGCGAGGCCCAGATGCTCAAGCAGCTCTGGGCCGACATCTCGGCGCGCGGCGCCAAGGGGGCGTCGCCACGACTCGTGTTCGAGGACTACGATCTGGTCATGCGCGTGGCGCGCGATTTTTGTGGCGATGACCTCGAGCGGGTCATCTGCGATGAGCGCGGCGACTACGAGCGGATGCGCGATTTTCTCGCCACCATCAGCTCCGACCACGCGACGCGCGTCGAGCTCTACGAGGGGGCGGCGCCGATCTTCGACTGTTATGGCGTGGAGGTCGAGATAGCGCGCGCGCTCGATCGCAAGGTGTGGCTCAAGAGCGGCGGTTACATCATCATCGACGAGGCCGAGGCGCTCACCGCGGTCGACGTGAACTCCGGGCGGTTCGTGGGCAAGAGCAACCTCGAGGACACCGTGACGCAGATAAACCTCGAGGCGGTGAAGGAGATCGCTTGCCAGCTACGGCTGCGTAACATCGGCGGCATCATCATCATCGACTTCATCGACATGGCGAGCGCCGAGAACCGCGACAAGGTCTTGTCGGCCTTGGCCGAGGTGCTCTCGCGTGATCGCGCACGCACCACGCTGGTGCGCATGAGCGAGATCGGGCTCGTGGAGATGACACGCAAGCGCGTGCGCGAGAGCCTCGGTCACGTGCTCACCGAGGGCTGTCCTTATTGCCGCGCGCGTGGCTTCATCAAGAGCGAGGCCACGATGGCGAACGAGGTCTTGCGCGCGATCACTCGCAGCGTGGCGAGCTCACCTGCCCCGCGGATCCTGGTAAACATGAGCTCGAGCCTGGCCGACTACCTCTACGCCTCGCTCGCGTCCGAGGTCGAGCGCATCGAGCGTCGTTACGGCACGCAGGTCATCCCCGTGGCGCGCGAGTCGTATCACCGCGAGCACTACGAGATCGTCGCTGTTCCTTAGGGCGGGCGACGACGATGCCGGCGCGCTCTGGTTTCGCGAGGATGTAGTCGGCGAGGCTGCCGGCGCTCATCACGACGCGGCGGTGGTGGCTCGAGGCGTGCAGGAGCCGCAAGGTGCCGGCGGCGTCGCGGTAGGCGAGGCCGACGTGGCTTATAAAGAGCCCGGGTTTGGTGCTCACGACGGCGATGATGTCGCCGGTCTCGATGAGCGCCTGGGCGCGCTTGATATCCGCGCGATCTACGACCGAGACCTCGCGAGCGCGCAGCCGCGCCTCGGTGTCTCTCAGGGCGCGCGCGACCTCGGGGTCGGCGAGGGCTTGGTAGCGTCGCGGGTGGGTCGTGATGTAGCCGGAGCTCGGCGCGACCTTCTTGCCGCCGAGGGTCGCGGTGATGTCGCGTAGCCTGCCGCGCCGCTCGTTGTCCGTGAGCCACTCGTCGAAGTAGTGCAGCCGTGAGGCGAAGCCCGCGGCGGCGCCACCTCGATAGCGTGACGCGATGATCTCCTGGGCGAAGCAGTCGGTGTCCGTCGCGCCGCGCTCGAGGCAGCGCGCGAGCGCGAGGCTGCTCTCGATGAGCGAGACGCACTGGAAGTCCTCGGCGCGGATGGTGACGACCTCGGGCTCGGTGGTGGGTGGCGGGTCGTAGTAGGGGCGGCCTTTTTGCCAAAGGCCTATGCGC
>CAYXQW010000528.1:0-2068 GCA_964466695.1 uncultured Bdellovibrionales bacterium | reverse complement strand
TCTCATCTTCGGCGCTATCATCGTGGTCTTCGGCGTCAACTTCGGCCCGGGGTCCTCGAGCTGCGGCAGCGGCAGCGTCGGTCAGGCCTACGCCGCCGTCGTCGACGGTGCGTATATCCCGCAGCAAGACTTCGCCGTGATGTACACGCAGCAGATAGAGCAGCTACGGCGCCGGGCGCAGGCCGGCAACTTCGAGCTCACCGAGGAGATGCTCGCACAGATGGGCATCCGCGAGCGCATCATCGATCAGCTCATCGGCGAGGCGCTGCTCGCCCGCGAGGCCGAGCGGCTCGGCTTGCGCATAAGCGACGAGGAGCTGCTCGCGCATCTCGACAAAAACTATCGGGTCGCGGGTATGAACGCCGAAGATTATCGCTTGTTCGTCGAGCGTAACTTCCGCACCACGATTCAGCGCTTCGAAGACCGCGCGCGCGGCGAGCTCCTCGCGCAGAAGCTCGCGCAGGTCATCGAGGACAACCTCGAGATAAGCGATGCCGAGCTTACTGCCGCCTATCTCCGCGATCACGACCGCGCCATGATCCACTACGTGAAGCTCGATCTTACGAGCACGGCGACACCCGCGCCCAAGGCCGAGGAGCTCGATCGTCTCCTCGCCGAGGAGGCGAAGGCCATCGACGAGCGTTACCAAGCCGAGCTCGGTCGCTATCGCACATCCGAGCAGCGTCGCGCGCGTGTGATCTTCAAGGCCTTGTCCAAGGACGCGAGTGACGCCGAGGTCGCCCGTGTTCGCTCCGAGCTCATCTCTTATAAGGAGCAGATCGCGGCCGGGGCTGATTTCGCCGCTCTGGCCAAGGAGCACTCGGACAACGCGGCGCAAAAGGATAACGGCGGTGATATCGGCTGGAACGCGCGCGGCGATCTCCGCGCGCCCCTCGACGAGGCCTTGTTCGGGCTGGCTCCGCTCGAGCTCTTCGCCGAGCCTTTGCGGGCGGACGACGGCCTTTATCTCTTGCAGCTCCTCGAGGTGAAGCCTTCGCAGCAAAAGCCTCTAACCGAGGTCGAGCGCGAGGTCGCGGCCAGCCTCTGGCGCGAGCGCAAGGCCGATGAGCTCGCGAAGGCCGGCGCCGATGAGCTCCTCGCTGCGCTCGTGGCGGGCAAGAAGCTCGAGGAGCTCACCGTAGCCGAGGACGCGGCCGTGACTTCGCAGCAAGGCGAGCTCAAAAAGCCCGTGCGTTACGATTCGCCGTGGGTCATCCGCGGTCAAGAAGCCATCGCGCGCATCGGTATCGCTCCCGAGCTGAACGCGGCGATCTTCACGCTCACCCCCGAGGCGCCGCTCGCCCAGCAGGTCTTCAAGGTCGGTCGCGCCTACTATGTCGTGAAGCTCAAAGAGCGTGAGACGCCCGATCTTACGAAGCTCGCGGCCGAGAAGGAGACGCTGCGGAGCCAGGCCTTGTGGAGCAAGCGCGCGCAGGTATTCCAGGCCTATGTGCAACACTTGCGTGATCGCGCCGAGGTGAGCTTGAACCCCGCGTTGTTCGGCGCGGGGCGCGACGGCTGAGCGTAATATCGGGTGAGGGGGGAGAGAGCTATGGCCAAGGCTCGACGCGTTTATATCTGCCAGGCGTGTGGTCATAAAGAGTCGAAGTGGCTCGGGCGGTGCCCCGCTTGCGGCGAGTGGAGCACGCTCACAGAGGAGCTCGAAGAGCGCGCTGGCCCGGCACCTTCGGCGCCACCTTCGGCGCGCGCCCTGGCGCTCGCGGACATCGAGAGCGCGGCTGTCGCGCGGCTCTCTACTGGCATGGCCGAGCTCGATCGGGTGCTCGGCGGCGGCCTCGTGGCGGGGGCGTTGGTGCTCGTGGGCGGCGATCCTGGTATCGGCAAGTCGACGCTCTTGTTGCAGGCGGTCGCGAACCTCACCGCGAACGGCGTGCGGGCTCTTTACGTCACCGCCGAGGAATCTCCCGAGCAGGTGAAGATGCGCGCCGAGCGGCTCTCTGTTCCCGGTGACGGCCTCTATCTGCTCGCCGACACGCACATCGAGAGCGTCGAAGCAGCGGCGGCGGAGCTTTTACCGCGGGTGCTCGTCATCGACTCGATCCAGACC
>CAYXQW010000527.1:0-2082 GCA_964466695.1 uncultured Bdellovibrionales bacterium | reverse complement strand
CTCGCGACCGCGGCCGAGCTGCCGTGGGAGTTCGCCGCGCGTATGCGGCCTTGGTTACAGCCCGCGCTTTATGCGGCCGTGCTCGAGCGGCTCGGCGCCTATCATCACCTGCGCGCCGAGCGCGCGATGTTGCTCGTGCAGTGGGTAATGCTGCTTGTGGCCTTGCCCATGTTCGCGCGGGCCCTTCGCGTGGTGCGCGATGGCGATCGTGATCTTCGCCGAGCCCATGGCGTGCTCGCCCTCGGTTTTTGTTGGTTCGTCCCGAGCATGCTGATGCGACACTCATCGGAGGCCTTCGCCACCTTGTTGCTCATGATGGGCCTAGGGCTATGGGCCAGGGTCGAGCAGCACCTCGCCAAAAGCTATGCGCGATCGGGTCTTGTGCTCACGCTCCTCGCGGGGCTGTGCGTGGGCCTCGCGTGCGCGAGCCGTTATCAGCTCGTGATGTTCGCCGCGGGGTTTTGGCTCGCGCGGCTCTACGTCGCATCTTTGCGACAAGAGAAGATCGCGCTCGTGCTCGCGCTCTTTGGGGTGCTCTTGGCGCAAGGGATCGCCCTCGTCGTCGACACCTATGGCTACGGGGCGCTCACCTTCGCGCCGTGGAGCTATTTTCGTCAGAACGTCTTGCTCGATCGGGCGAGCAACTTCGGCCGCGAGCCTTTTTATTTCTATTTCGTCGAGGCCTCTCTTTTCACCCTGAACCCGGCGTTGTTCGTCTGGCTCGCCCGCGCCGGAGTTCGGGCGCGGCGCCAACCTTTCACCCTCGCGTTGGCCGTGGGCTTTGTCGCCTTTCTGCTCGGGCACCTCATAATCCCCCACAAGGAGCTGCGATTTTTGCTGCCCATGTGGCCCGTGGCGCTCCTTCTGCTCGCGTCTTTGTTCTTGGCTCGCGACGACGATGAGGCGGTGCGCGCGTCCAGGCTCGGTCGCGCTTTTGGCGCGCTCTTCGCTCCGCGCTACGCAAAGGTCGTCCTCGCTCTAAACCTCGCCGGGCTCGTAGGTTTTTCCGCCTTCGGTCTCGTGCGCGATCGCTACCGCGTCGATCTCATGCTCTCCGCGCTCCCTTTCGGCGCCGTCGTCTTTACGCCGGCGAACCTGTATGGTCGCTTCGACGCCGCGCACGGCACACCGCCGCGACCCAAGTACTACACGCAGGCCATACGCAAACCTCCGCATGTCCGCCTCGTCTACGCAGAGGTGCGCGAGCTAGGCGCGCTCTGCCGCGAGCGCCCCGCGGCGCTCGTGCTCCTCTCCAATAAGGAGGTGGACGCCGAGGCTGCGTCTCTGCTCGGACGTACGTATCGTGAGACCTACGCCGCGGCGCCCTGGTGGTGGTCGCTCGTGCCTGCGTCCTGGTCGCGACGCTCGTGGCGCTTTGTGATCGTGCCCTGCTCGGCGTTCTAGAATCGCTCGATCAGCAGCTCTTCGTCGAGGCTTATCGCCGGTGGGCTCGCGTCCTTTGTCGGATGAGGAGGCGGCTTGGCGCGGGGGGCGGGCGGCGGCGCGGCCGTGATCGCGGGGCCCGGCTTGTCGAACGAGTCCCAGCGGACGTCGCTGGTCGCCGAGACCCCCGAGACGCGCAGCGCGAAGTCGTCCGGGTTCGTGGCCTGGCGCAGGGCTTCTTCGTAGGAGATCGAGCCGCCGCGGAACAGGGCCATGAGGGCCTGATCGAAGGTCTGCATGCCATGGGTCGTGTTGCCGCCGGCGATGGCCTCGGGGATCTCCTTCGCGCGCTCGGGATCCTCGACGAGCTCGCGGAGGTGCGCGGTGTGGCGCATGATCTCGAGGGCCGCCACGCGCCCGTGGCCATCGGCGCGCGCGACGAGTCGCTGCGAGATGACGGCCCGTAGGACGGAGGCGAGCTGCAAGCG
Organism: uncultured Bdellovibrionales bacterium; assembly: GCA_964466695.1. Lineage (GTDB taxonomy): Bacteria > Myxococcota > XYA12-FULL-58-9 > XYA12-FULL-58-9 > JAFGEK01 > CAYXQW01. The sequence goes on along the minus strand of CAYXQW010000527.1, from coordinate 211 downwards.
TACGGCTTTTTGGTGGTGCGGCGCGAACACCGAGACGATGCGATTGATAGTCTCGGTGGCGTCGAGGGTGTGCAACGTGGACATCACGAGGTGACCGGTCTCGGCCGCGGTCAGCGCGATCTCGATAGTCTCGAGATCGCGCATCTCGCCGACGAGGATGACGTCGGGGTCTTGCCGAAGGGCGCTCCTGAGCGCGACTGCGAAGCTGCTC
>CAYXQW010000526.1:440-2100 GCA_964466695.1 uncultured Bdellovibrionales bacterium | reverse complement strand
TCGAGCGCGAAAAGCCTCGGCACGCGCGCGAGGCCTTGCCGTCCATTCCGGCCCTGAAGCTTTTGAGCCTCGGTTATCGCGCGCTCGTGGCCGATTACTACTTCATGCGCGCCATCAGCCACTTCGGCGACAAGCAGATGCACGCGGCCTTGTATCCAGATCTCGCGGCCATGCTCGAGCGGGTGCTGGCGCTCGACCCCTACTTTGGCACGGCCTACTTCATGGCCGGCACCGCGCTCACCATCAAAGGCATGGACCCCGGGCCCTCGATCACCCTGCTCGAGCAAGGGCTGCGTCATAGGCCCGACGACTGGCGCATCGCCTTCCTGCTCGGCTTCAACCGTTATTACTTCAAGGGCGACCTGCGCGGCGGCGCCGAGGCCTTAGCGATCGCGGCCAAGAATCCAGAGGCGCCGCCCTACACCGGGAAGCTCGCGGCGCGGCTCGCCGCCGAGGCCGGGGCGCCCGAGATCGGGCTTACGCTCATCGACTCGATCTTGCCGAGCATCGAGGACGAAGAACTCCGGCGCGACTACGAAGAGCGGCGCAAGCTCTTGGAGCTCGAGCGCGATCTTGCGTACTTAGAGCTCGCGCGACGCCGTTACCTCGAGGTCTTCGGGCGAGCCCCGGAGGCGCTGGAGGAGCTCGTGCGGGCCGAGATCTTGCGCGCGCTGCCGCGCGAGCCGCTCGGCGGGAGCTACTACCTGACGCCGAGCGGCGTCATGACCACCAACGACGCGCGGCGCCTAAAGCTCTCCGAGGGCGCAAAACCAAAGGTCGAGCAACCATGAGCGCTATCACCATCGCGGACCTGCATTACAGCGTGCGGCGGCACTTTTGGTGTCGCCAAAAACCGATCTTGCGCGGCGTCGACCTTAGCGTGGAGCGAGGCGAGGTCTACGGCTTCCTCGGCCCGAACGGCGCCGGCAAGACCACCACCCTCAAGGCCCTGCTCGGGCTGCTCGTGCCCGCAAGAGGGCACGCGCACATCTTCGGCGAGCCCGCGACGCGACCGCACGTGCGCGCGAAGCTCGGCTTCATGCCCGAGCGCGCCTACTTCCCCGAGCACCTCTCGGCCCGCGAGCTGCTCACGGCTCACGCCCTGCTCATGGGCGCGCGGCTTCGCGAGGCGCGGCGCGACGCGGAGGCCGCGCTCGAGCTCGTGGGGATGCGAGGCGCCGCGGATGAACGCCTGCGCGCCATGTCGAAGGGGATGCAGCAAAGAGTCGGCCTCGGCCAGGCGCTCCTTCGCGACCCCGAGCTCATAATCCTCGACGAGCCCATGAGCGGGCTCGATCCTATCGGCCGCCACGACGTGCGCGCCCTCATCACCAACCTCAAGAGCGCCGGCAGGACCGTCTTCTTCTCGACGCACATCTTGCCCGACGTCGAGGCCATCTGCGACCGGGTGGCGATCCTGGTAGACGGCCAGGTGCGGCGCATAGAGAGCCTAAGAGAGCTCATGCGTGAGACCGAGCATCGCTCGCTCGAGGAGATCTTCGTTACCGAGTCACGCCAAGGAGGGCGCGAGGAATGATGACCCAAGCTCGCTCGTCCCTCGTGATCGCCGCGATCACCTTCCTCGAGGCCATCCGCAACCGCATCCTGCTCGTGACCCTCGGCTTCGCCGTGGCCCTCGTCGGCCTGTCGGTGGCGGTGG
>CAYXQW010000526.1:0-430 GCA_964466695.1 uncultured Bdellovibrionales bacterium | reverse complement strand
CGCTCGGTGAGAGAGCGCGGCTCATCGTGGACATCGGGCTCGCCACCGTGAGCGCCGCAGGCAGCATCATAGCCGTAGCCCTCATGATCTCCTCCTTCGGCGCTGAGCTCTTTGCCCGCACCGCCTACCCGGTCTTGACGCGCCCCATCGGCAGGCCCGCGTTCGTGCTCGGCAAATACCTCGGCGTGCTCATGACCATGCTCGTCGTTACGACGCTCATGTTCGCCGCCATCGCGGCCACGGTGACCCTCTACGGCGAGAGGCTGCCGGGCGTGTTCCTCCCCTCCCTCGCGCTCGCGTACCTCGAGATGGCGATGGTGACGGCGGTGGCGCTCCTCTTCTCCTCGTCTTTTGGCCCAGTGCTCGCGGCGATGTTCTGCCTCGGGCTCATCATCGCCGGCAACCTCACCGCCGACATCGCGATGCTCGC
>CAYXQW010000525.1:1716-2103 GCA_964466695.1 uncultured Bdellovibrionales bacterium | reverse complement strand
AAACGACGACCTGGCGAAGCTCTTCGACACCTCCGACGAGTGGATAAGGCAGCGCACGGGCATCGAGACGCGCCACCACGTGGACTTCGAGAACGACCCCATGGGCGCGAGCGAGCTTGGCGCGCGGGCGGCGCGCCTGGCGCTCGCGGACGCGAAGGTGAACGCGGGCGAGGTGGACCTCATCATCAACGCCACGCTCAGCCCCGAGAAGGTGTTCCCGGGCGACGGGGTCTTGGTGCAGGCGAAGCTCGACATCCCGCCCGGGGTGCCGGCGCTCGACGTGCGCGATCAGTGCTCGGGGTTCCTCTACGGCCTCGCGGTGGCCGACGCCTTCATTCGTTGCGGGACCTATCGGCGGGTGTTGCTCATCGGCTCGGAAGTGCAGTC
>CAYXQW010000525.1:0-1706 GCA_964466695.1 uncultured Bdellovibrionales bacterium | reverse complement strand
GGGGACGGGGCGGGGGCGGTGGTGCTCGGGCCGAGCGCGGACGAAGGTCGGGGTCTCCTGTCGGTGCACCTGCACGCGGACGGTCGCTACGCGAGCGAGCTCGAGGTGGTCGAGCCCTCGGGCACCGCGATGCCGCGCTTGTCGGCGGCGCGGGTGGCGAACGGCCGGGGCCACTTCCCGCGCATGAACGGTCGGACGGTCTTCAAGCACGCCTCCTCGCGGATGCCGGAGGTGGTGCGCGAGGCCTTGGCGGCGGCGGGCCTGCAGACGAGTGATATCTCGCTGCTCATCCCGCACCAGGCCAACTTACGGATAAGCGAGATGTTGCAGAAGAAGCTCGAGCTTGATGACGCGCAGATGTTCAACAACATCCAGCGCTACGGCAACACCACGGCGGCCTCGATCCCGATCGCGATCGACGAGGCGCGGCGCCTTGGGCGCTTGAGCGACGGCGATCTCTTGTGTCTTACGGCGTTCGGCTCGGGCTTCACCTGGAGCGCGGCGCTCGTGCGCTGGTAGTTCTACTGTAAGAGCTGGTCGGCGGGGTTTGGGCCCGAGAGGTCGAGCGGCCCGAAGCGCTCTTCGAAGCGGCGGAGGTTCTCTTGGAGCGCGAGCAGGAGCCTCTTGGTGTGCTTGGGGCTCGAGATGATGCGCGCGCGCACCTTGGCCTTGGGTTGTTGGGGTTGGAGGTACAGAAAGTCGATAGTGAACTCGGTCTCGTTGTGATTGACGAGCGCGAGGTTCGCGTACATGCCTTGCGCGGTCTCGTCGTCGAGCTGGATCTGCACCTGGACTTGTTTGGCGTCGCGATTCTCGTTGGTCATATAAATATATATAGCCTTCCCGCCGTCGATTGGCATCATTGCAAGTCGAGCATTAAAATCATTTCATGCGACGCCGCCGGGGTGTGGTCGTGAACGACGATGAGGCCGCGCAGATCCTCGCTTGTCGCGACGCGGCGTGGCTGCCGGTTTGCGAGAAGGTGAAGATCTTGCTCGAATTGCAGCGTCAAGACTACCCGCTGCTGCAGCAACAGCGGCGACTTCAGTCTTGGGAGCGCCCGTGGGACATCACGGCGTAGCTTTTAGCGCAACTAGCGCCGCTTACGGTCGAAAATGTATAGTAGGGGAGAACGACGCCAGGAGCGACACAATGACTGGTGGTAAACCGATCGATAAGTCGTCGAGCACGGGAGCGCCGGATCCGACCGCGTCCATTCGGGCTCTCAGTGACACAATCCAAGACCAGGGTTGTATGACCAAAAAGCAGGAAAAAGAGCTTCGAACCGAAGAAAGATTGTCGGAGATTATCAGGGAAAGGTACGGGGCCTACTCGTACCAAATGGCCGTTTGTGACGTTCGAGAGATTTATGCAAAGACGCTGCTTGCCCACTATCCGCTCTGCGACGTGAGCCCATCACCCCCGGACGAGAGCTCGAGCATTCGTCGACCCGTATGGACGCCGCCTCCTCCCGAGGAGGTCGTTCTCTTTCAATACCTTTGCGTGACCATGCTCGGCCTCGACATGCCTTGTGAAGGCAAGCTCGGGCCGAAGACCTACAGGGCGATGGCAGCCATCGCCGAGAAGCCTCCTTTTAACGACCTCATACCCAAGGCACCCAACGGGCACCTCGCCACCACCGTCGAGCGGTTTTGCGGGCTCGTCCTCGAGCGGCTCGACGAGCTGCGAGAGCTCGCCGGTGCCAA
>CAYXQW010000524.1:541-2104 GCA_964466695.1 uncultured Bdellovibrionales bacterium | reverse complement strand
AATGTATTGTACATTAACAGTTTTGATATCAAGTAGTTGTTTGGTTTTTTCTAACATTGAATTATCCTCCATAATTAAAAAAATTTAAAAGTTAAACCAGAAATCCTCCACTTTATCCAGGTCATAAACTTTGGGTAATGGTAGTTCATCGCTTACAAAGATTATCTGATTTTTGTCCCCATCAACAAAGATATTAACATTGTATGGGAAAACTTGTCTTTCTTTATCAATTGTTTCTATTTCAAAAATTAATCCGTTATCTGGATGGGTTAATATTTTTAGTATTTTTTGTTCTGATATTTCCTGTATTTCTATCCAATGTTCGGTGTGTTCTCTACCTAATGCCATGTTGGTTACTGTTCCATCTCCATTTCCAAAATTTTCTAAAAGTCCGTATGCCATTTTTTTTATTTTGTTGTAGTTCATTTTTTTTCCCCTTGTAATTTAGTTGTTATATTATAGTTCTACCTACTCCCTTATAAATATAACTATCACTATTTATATTTTTTAAAAATATAAAAAAATAAGGATCTTATCCAATCACCACAATTGTTTCCCCTTCACACACAATATTATTCATACCCTCTGTTAAGTAACTTTTTTTACTTTTTTTATCCTTTTTTTCCTTGTTATCTGTAGCTTCTAAAACCTGTAATTCCCTGCGCAACTGATTCAGTTTCTGGATGTACAAATCAGTATCCCTATCATGTTTGGGGCTTATTTTATCATAATGTTTTTGATAGTTCCTTTGGAGCAAAGCCACTAATTCTAATCTGTTTTGTAGTCCTTTAATCCGGAATTCCAGTTTTTCTTTTGTGTTCATTTTTTTTCATCCCAAATTTACATTTGTAATTTACACTTGTTATATAAAGATTGTAATCTGGAGTATATAAATGTTACTATAACTATTTCTAAACCAATGGTTTAATCGTATTATCAATCCTACTCTTAATCAAATCAAGATAATCTGGATTTAATTCAATACCAATATAATTTCTACTTAAAGATTTAGCAACCATGCCTGTCGTACCACTGCACCAGCTCACCATCCCCTCGGATTATTTTTAATCTCTGGCTTAATCTTTCATTCCAAATATTAGCTGTTTTTTTAAATCGGTGTAATTCTGGATGTACATCAATAATTGTCCATAAATCCTTTAAACAACCAATAAATAATTCTTCATTGGTTAATTTTTCATCATCATGTAATAGGTCTTCTTTGGTATACTTTTTCATCTTATCTTTAACCTCCGTTTAATTTTTTCACTATCAATTAAATGATAATCTATCTGGCTTTTAGGTAGCCAAATTTGGAATAAGATCACTTTTCGGTATAGTGGTGGTTTCATCTTGGTAATCATAATTGCTTTATCGGTTATTTTCTCCAGTTCAAGGATATCCCCTTGATGTACACCTGTTTTATCTGCTAACCAATCTGGTATGGTATCCAGATGTACCACACCATGACCATTACTTTCACATTGTAAAATATAATCCAATTGCTTTTTGGTATCTTGTAACTGTTTCTGTTCTAATCTATGCTGATCTTCTTGTTTTAAAAAA
>CAYXQW010000524.1:0-531 GCA_964466695.1 uncultured Bdellovibrionales bacterium | reverse complement strand
TTAATCCCTCTGGATTTTATAGTTCTCCACGATCCAATTGATCTTCAACTCTACAAATCTTGTAATACATGGAACTGTTGATTTTATTTCTGATATCCTGGTCTTCCTGTTGATATTTATAGATTAATTGCCATAGCATTAGTTGTACATCACCGATTTCTTCAATCACGTTGGTAATGTTGTTTTTTCCTTTATTGTTGTGGATTAATTCCATCATTAACTCTGTAAATTCCTCTATTGCCTTACCTATTATGTCTGATTTGTTGTATTTGTTTATAATTTCCTTGTTTACTCTTCTTATGATGTGGCTACTCATCACTAAATTGTGGATTGGCGGATGTTCATTTGTACTTATACTTAATTCTCCAAAGTTTTCACTTGGTTGTTCCCACCCTTTTACTTTATCTGCAAATTCACCCATTATCAACATATGGATCTGGATAATCTTTTCATCGTCTACTATTTGTTCTACTGTCCCTATCTGTAGATTTGTATTTTTGTCTATGATTGGTTTACCAAGTAATTTCCAGA
>CAYXQW010000523.1:0-2109 GCA_964466695.1 uncultured Bdellovibrionales bacterium | reverse complement strand
CCACTTGAAGCTCATGAACCCGGAGGCGAAAGCCGTCTCGTTGACGAAGCGCGCCGCCACCTCGGGCGGCGCGGCGAGCACAACGTTGCGCACCGGTGAGACGGTCAGCTCGGAGACCTCCGTGCGATAGCTCGTCTTGGTGGCGTCGAGCATGATCCTCCCCGCGCTGACCCCACCGAGCTCCACGAAACGCTGCTCGAGCACGGAGGTGAACGTCTCATCGTCGTTGCTCCCCGAGGACACGAAGAAGAGCTCCAAAACCCCATCAGCGAACAGTCGATTGGCCATGGCCCTTCCCAAGATCGCCGAAGAGGGCGCCAGGCGAAACCACGGCCGCTCCTCATCCACCGCCACGACATACCCAGCCGAGATGACAGGCGAGATGAGCTGGACGCCGCTCGCGCCGGCGAGCTGCAGCGCCACACCCGCGAGGTCGGCGTCTTCCGGACCGATGACCACGGCGACGCCTTCTGCGATGAGCTCGGCCATGGCCCTTTCGGCGCGCGCGGGGCATGAATGGGTGTCACGACTGACGAGAGAGAGCGGATACCCGGCGATCCCTCCAGCCTCGTTGATGCGCTCGGCGGCCATGAGCGCGGCCTTCTCGTAGCCCACCCCCACGGCCGCCGCGTCGCCCGTGAACGGGAGCAAGAGCCCGATCTTGAAAGGCCCTTCTCCTGGAGACGAGCCCGTTTGCCCGCAAGCCGAGGCCAAGAGCGCGCACGCGATCCAGATCGTCCGGCGCATCATCGACACATTAGAGTATGAGGCCGATTCAGTTGCAACCCGCGTCGACCAGCCCGTAGAAGCAAAGCAACGCCTGACGACAAGCGCCGTTGGCGGCCTTGTCGAAGGCTTCGCCGGCGAGCGCGATGTTGCATGTTATGTAGTCGGTGTGCGCCCGGGTCTCATTGGAGATCCGATAGAGCTCGGCGTTGTGCAGCCAACCATCCTCGCCGGCGGCGATGACGTCCGCTAAGTCCTGCGCCGTGACGCGCGAGACCACGTCGAGATCGACGAGCTCCGCCGCCGTGCTCGCCGGCACCGAGCCCTTCTGCGCGCTGAAGGCTACCTGCACGGCGGGATCGGTGAGCACGCGCAGGAACTCGAGCGCGTTCTCGAGGTTGGGAGCAGAAGCCGGCACCGCGAAGCCATCCAGGCCATAGGTGAAGACCTTGGCGGTCATGATCCCGAAGGCCGGTATCATCGCGAAGTCGATGCCCGGGGTCTCCCCGACCGAGGTCAGGTATCCCTTGGCCCAGTCGCCATTGACGATCGTGGCCGCGGCACCATTGACCAAGAGGTTGGCGGCATCCGACCAGGTAGTGTTGAGGACGAAGTTGGCGCTGTCCTCGGACACCAAGTTGGGATTGGCGTTGGTGTACTTCAACACCTCGTCGTAAGCATCGAGGACGCGCACGAAGCTCACATAGTCGTCGGTCGTGGTGCTGCTGAGATCGAGCTGCTTTTTGAAGTAACGCTCATAGAAGCCGCGGCCTGCCAATTGCGCCATGATGCCATAGAGGCTGTATTTCACGGAGGAGCAATCGGGCTTGCACGCGATGGCGAGCGGGATCACGTCGCCGCCGGCGGCGCTAACGGCTTGCGCGAAGGTAACGAACGAAGCCGCGTCCGCGAGCTGCTGCGCGGGGTCTAAGACGAGGTCGCTCTTGTAATACATGCACGAGTAGCGATGGACGTTGAGAGGCACGGCGTAATAGCTCGCCTCCGCGCTCCCCCGCGGATAAGAGACCGCGGCGAGGAACTCCTCGGGGAAGACCGCCGTCCAACCCTCCTGAGCGTAGAGCTCGGAGAGCGGCAAGAGGACGTTGGTCTTGGTATCATCCGTGTCGTCGGGGGTCAGATCGAGCTCGGTGAACTCGATCAAGTTACGCGGGCTCACCTGAAATGCGTCTGGAGGGTCGCCGGCGCGCAGGCGCGCCTTGATGTCCTCGACGGCGTTGGTGCCGTTGAGGATATCGGCATCGAGCAGCACGGAGGCCCCGGGGGTGGCCGCCTCGAAGGCCGCGAGGAGAACATCGAGCGCCTCTCGCTCCCCAGGAGATTTCCACCAGCTCACCAGATCCAGCTCCGATGGCGTGACCACGG
>CAYXQW010000522.1:0-2114 GCA_964466695.1 uncultured Bdellovibrionales bacterium | reverse complement strand
GTAGCTTCTCAGACAATGGAAGCTATGACCGTCACCGGCGCTGTGGTGGATATCCCCATTTTCATGCCCCTGGTTGGTATGGATAAAGAGGAAATCGTTACCATCTCCCGGAAGATCGGCACTTTTGAGACTTCCATCCTCCCTTATGAGGATTGCTGCACGATCTTCGTGGCCAAGCACCCCGTCACGAAGCCCCGCCTCGACGTCATTAGGCGCCACGAGAGAAATCTCGATGAGAAGATCGACGAGATGGTGGACCGCGCGATCGCGACCGACGAGATCAGCCGCGGCGCTCAAAAGAGCGCCGAGCAAGTGCGCACCACGACCTGGTCGGTCAATGAGATCGCCGCCTCCATGGTCAAAGCCTCCGAGAACGCCGCGGCCTCCGCCGATCACGCGCGGCAAGTGCGCGAGCACACGCGCGACAGCGACGCGGCGGTGGAGGCCTCGCACCTCGCCATGACGAAGATCGACGCCGCCGTGCAGGAGACGGCGGGCAAGATGCAATCGCTCGCGCAGCGCGGGCAAGAGCTGTTTCAGATCATCGAGCTCATCGAGAAGATCGCGCAACAGTCGAAGCTCCTCTCCCTCAACGCCGCCATCCAGGCCGCGAGCGCGGGCGAGGCCGGACGCGGATTCGCCGTGGTCGCCGACGAGGTGCGCCGCCTGGCCGACAGCTCGACCCAGGCGGCCAAGAGCGCCGTGCAAAGAATCGAGGCGATGGTCAACGACACCACGCCGGTGCTCGCGGCCATGAGCAACGCGCAGCGCGAGGCCAAGGTGGGACGTGAGCTGTCCGATCAGGCGCGGCAGAGCTTGCGTCAGATCGATGCGCTGGTGCAGGACGCCGCGCGCCTGGCCGCGCAGATCGCCAGCTCCTCAAAGCAGCAGACCTTGGCCACCGAGGTGGTCGCCGAGTCCATGCGGACGGTCCACGACATCACCGAGTTATCTAACCAGAGCGCCGACGAGGCGCATCTGGAGGTCGAGCACTTAGTCGAGCTGGCCGAGCAATTGAACCAGAAGATCGGGCGCTTTTGCCTCACGAGCTCCTAAGGGCCCGGTGCAAAATAACTCGCTCGTTTTGGCCGCCGATACATCCCGTGGTGCTTCGTTACGAAAGCTCGAAATACAGGGAGTATTACTTCGCCTTCGTGCCTCGCCCCCCGGGCGTCTAGTCGCCCAAATTCGATCGACTTATTTCGCACCGGGCCCTAAGAGAGCTTCGCGCGCAAAAGCTCGTTGACCAGCTTGGGGTTGGCCTTGCCACCGGTGCGCTTCATGACCTGCCCGACGAAGAAGCCGAGCATGTTGGTGTTGCCATCGCGGTACTTCGCGACCGACGCCGGGTGTTCTTCTAGCAAGGCGTCGATGATGGGCTCGACGCTGCTCGTGTCTTTGACCTGCCGCAGCCCGCGCTCCTCCACCAGGGCCATGGGCGAGAGGCCGGGGCGAAGCTCGCCGAAGAGCTCCTTCGCGATCTTGCCCGAGATAACCTCCTCGACGGCGAGCCGCACGAGCTCGGCGAGCTGCCGCGCGTACTCCTCGTCGAGCCTTGCGCTCTCCTCGCCTTTTATGCGCCGCAAGACCTCGTTTATCACCCAGTTGGCGATGGCCTTGGGCTTTGGGTAAGCGGCGACGGCGACCTCGAAGAACCGCGCCACGTCCACGTCCTCGGTGAGCACGCGCGCGTCGTAATCGGAGAGCCCGAGCTCCTGCACGTAGCGCGCGAGCTTTGCTCGTGGCAGCTCGGGCAGCTCACGCCGAATATTTTCGATGTAATCCGCGTCGAGCAGAAGGTCGGGCAGGTCGGGGTCGGGGAAGTAACGATAGTCGTGCGCCTCCTCCTTGGAGCGCATAGAGCGGGTGACCTTGTCCTTGGTGTCCCAAAGGCGAGTCTCCTGCACCACGACGCCGCCGCCTTCTACCACCTCGTTCTGGCGCGCGATCTCGTAGTCGATGGCCTGCTGCACGAAACGAAACGAGTTGATGTTCTTAAGCTCGGTACGCGTACCGAGGCGCGTCTCGCCGACCTCGCGGATCGAGACGTTGGCGTCGCAGCGCAGGCTCCCCTCCTCCATGTTGCCGTCGCAGACCTCGAGGTAGCGCAGCAC
>CAYXQW010000521.1:0-2120 GCA_964466695.1 uncultured Bdellovibrionales bacterium | reverse complement strand
CAGGTGTAACAAATGAAGACGATAATATGGCTTGGTCCTTGCGCGAGCCCACAGCGACTCGAGGCTCTGCTCGCGGAGCTCGGCTTCGCCCCCATCTTCGCGGCCAACGCAAGCGACGCGATAAACCTCGCCTCGTTGCGCGCGGCGGTCGCTATCGTCATCGCGGTCGAGCCCGAGAAGACTGCCTCGATCGTCTCCTACCTGAAGACCGCGAGCCCCGCGTCCGAGCTGCTCCTCGCCACCCACGTGCATGCTCCCCCGTGGTTCCGGGCCGCGCTCGACCACGGCGCCCGCGATCTCATAGACCTCGCCGACGAGGACCCGCGCCACCTCGCAGGCGCCCTCGAGCGCGCCGCGGCTCGTCATCAGCGCGCGCAGCGAGAGCGCGCGCTCATCATGAAGCTGCAGACGACCAACGAGGAGTTCTTGAAGAGCATGGTGGCGCTCGAGCGGCGCAATCAGGAGCTCTCCGAGCTGATGCAAGGAGAGCTCTTCGAAGAGGGGCCGACGCGCGTGTTGGTGATCGACGACGAGCCGGCCATCGCCGCGCTCATCGAGCTCGTGCTCAAAGACAGAGGTTACGAGGTGCACATAGCTGGCGACGGAGAGGCGGCGCTGGCGCTGTTTGGCGAGCACGCCTTCCAGATCGTCATCACGGACAAGAACCTCCCTGGGAAAGACGGCATAACCATCATGCGCGAGGTCAAGGCCGCGCGTCCCGAGACGGACGTGATCCTCATCACGGCCTACGGCTCCAAGGAGTCGGCGATCGCCGCGCTCAACTGCGGCGCCACCGCCTACCTGGAGAAGCCTTTCGATGACATCGACGACATCGGTCGTCGCGTCGACGCGATCGTCGCCTCACAGCGGAGCCGACAGAAGAAGCAGGAGTTCTTGCGCCTCTTCAAAGAACGCAACCGCGCCTTCCTCATCGAATATCGCAAGATCCGCACGGAGCTCGACGCCTGGCTCGAAGAGCACGCCTGACATGAGAGCCCTCTGGCTGCCGGCCGCGCTCCCGGGCGCGCTCGCGCTCATCTTGTGCTTCGTGCCGCTCTTCGACGTGCTCGGCTACGCCCACAGCTTCGCGCTCGGGCTCCTCTGCCCGATCTCGGCCGGGCTCATCGGCCTGCGCGCCGGGCGCGACGGCCTCGCGAGCCTCGGCCGCGCCCTACGAGGCGCCACACTCCACCTCGCCTTGGCGCTCGCCATCATCAGCATCAACGCCCTGCGCGTGCGTAACTGCAATTACCTCACGGGCCTCACCTTCTTCGCGTTGTTGCCGCTCGCAAGCTCGCTTTACGCCGCCGCGCTCGCGGTCTCCGTGGCGCACGTAGGGGCACGGTGGGCGCCACGCATACGACACGCCGTCTTCGCCGCCCTGCTCGCCGGCTCTTTCATCATGAGCGTGTGGTCGCTCTATAAAGAACCGCCGATCTTCGCGTTCAACCACCTCTACGGCTACTTCGCGGGCAGCATCTACGACGAGGTCATCACGATCGACACGCCGCTGCTCGCCTTTCGCCTCTTCACCTTGCTGCGCGTCATGGCGATAGCCATCGGGATCGCCGTCCTCGCCACTAAGCTCGGGCCTTGGCGGCGAGGCGCCCTCGTCTGCGGCCTCGTCGTGACCGTCCTCGGCGCCGAGCGCCTGCTCGGAGAACGCCTGGACTTTCGCTCGAGCCGCGCGCGCATCCTCACCGAGCTCTCGCGTCCCCTCACCCTACCCGGCCTCGTGATCCACCTGCCGCCGCACCTCGATGAGAACACGCGCGCAAAGATCGGTCGCGACCACGCCTTTCGCCTCTGGCAGCTCACACGCGAGCTCGGCGTCGACGAGCAGCCGGTCATCGAGAGCTTCATCTACGCCTCGCCCACGCAAAAGGTGCGCCTCCTCGGCGCCAAGGACACGATGTTCACCAAGCCTTGGCGGCGCGAGCTCCACCTCGACTACGCCCCGGCGCCACATCCCTTGCTCAAGCACGAGCTCGCTCACGTGGTCGCGGCATCTTTCGCGCGACCGCCGCTACGGGTGAGCAGCCGCTTCGGTGTCCTCGTGAACATGGCGCTCGTCGAGGGCTTGGCCGAGGCGGTGAGCCCGTCTCGCGGCGACTTCGATC
>CAYXQW010000520.1:546-2125 GCA_964466695.1 uncultured Bdellovibrionales bacterium | reverse complement strand
TGGCGAGCCTTAGCGAGTCGCCTATCTGGGTGTCTACGAAGCCGGGGGAAGATCAGACCTCGATGCGGGACTCTTGGCCGAACTCCTCCGCGCGATGATCGATACGGGCCATGAAACGACGGCGCTGACCTTCTTGGAGCGTCGAACCAGGTCCCGACCAGGAGAACACGACAGGTGGCGAGACCTGGCGCTCGAGTTGATCGCTGTTCCGAAACTGATTCACGGCGACTACAAGACGAGCTACGACTGGGTAGAACTCGCAAAGCGATACGTCGACGAACGACCCGATGAGATTGCTGCGGCAATCATCCGCGCGCAGAACGATCCTCATGCAGGAAATTGGTACTCCGCGCACAGCGAAGCAGATCAGGTGCTCTGCGCGTGCGCGGAACGAAGCCCTGAGGGCGTGTGGCGCTCGCTCGAGCCTCAGCTCTCGTCCAAGATCGACGCGCACCTTTTCTGGCTCAGTTTCCCAAAAGGGGTAGTTGAGCGGATCCCATCCGATCTGGTCATCGCGTGGGTTGAGGCCGATCCAGACACGCGCGCGGCGATAGTTGCGAAACTCGCCAACATGGACTTCTCGAGCGATGACACTCTGGTCTCGCGCATCGTAGGCACCTACGGCGATCGCGAGGATGTCGCGATCGCCTTCTTCTCCGAATACGTGACCGGCTTTTGGTCGGGCCCCGCATCCGCTCACTGGGAGGGGCTGGCCATATACATCAACGAGTTAGTCAACCGGACCAAATTGCCGAAGCTGCGACGATGGGCCCAAGATAAAGCAGCCCAAGAACTCCGAAGGATGGCTGATCAAAGCCGGCAACGGGAAGAGGAAGAGGATCTGCGTAGGAGATAAAGCGCTCTCCTGAAAATCCTCGCGAGCCGCGTTATTGGCCATCATGGACACCGTCCGCGCCACCCGCCGATAAACCTTGCTGCGTAAACCACCACCCGATCGGTGTCTGGGACTATTTATCGCGAGTGGAGTAGAGAGGCGGTTTTCAGTGCCAAAAATATATATATATCTCACCAGATGTCCATGCGAAGAAGAATTCCCTCTCACGGTCTGAAAAAAGCTGAAAGAGAGAAAGATTAGAGCTAGCACGGAGTGTTCGCGGCCACCAAGCAGGTAATCCCGGGCGTTCCTCTCGCAAGCTGTCGAAATTTGGCTGTAACGTTGGGATCAATACATCGACGAGTTCCTTCCGCACTGGCTCGGTTACTGAGAAACGGCCTATGACACCATTGGTGTCAATGTTATATCGGACGCGAACGTCTGTGGCTTTGCGTGGGACTTCTTTGGGAATCCAACGACCAGGTCCTAGCATACCTGCTTCCGCAGCTTTTGCTCCAGTGTCGAATCTTCGTTCCCGTGTCTCGAAACAGCTACTCAAGAGGCATAGAAAGGCTGGCAAACCCAAGGCAAATATAAGATGAAACTTTTTCATGGTAACCCCAACTTTTTTGCCTGTTGGTCTGACAATCCTAAATATTGATTACATGTGGTCTCGCAGTTACGCCCTTGGAGGGATGCAGATCGACCATAACGATTCGCTTTCTCGTCGCGATAGCATTGGTC
>CAYXQW010000520.1:0-536 GCA_964466695.1 uncultured Bdellovibrionales bacterium | reverse complement strand
GACGGGCTCGCGGGGCCGATGGGCGGCATCGAGCTGGTGCGCCAGGGCATCCTGCGCCAGAAGGCCGCGGCCGAGCTGGACACCGCCGTCGAGGCCGGTGCCCGCTGGATCCTCGAGATCGGCCCGGACGGCGGCATGCTGCCGCTGACCCGCCGCATCCTCGCCGGCTGGTCCATGGTTTGATGCTTGGCAATTCGCCAAACAGTGAAAGTACCTATCCGAAAAGAACATGTTTTGGACTTGCATATCTATGTAAGCGCTCCCGAAGTCTTTGATCCCAGCACCAAACTGACCCCAATACGTGATGTACGTTCTAGGGTCCCACCAATCACCAACCGCCAGTCCGCTCGGATCCACCCTATTCACCGGGTCGTTCCCGACATACACATAAAGATTCGTATCTCCTCCCGCGAATAGTATCGGGTCCTTCGAGAGCCAGCGCCCGAGGGTCGGGTCGTACTCGCGGGCGCCGAAGCGCAAGAGCCCGGTGCTCGGGTCGTAGAGGCCGCCTGCGAAGCCGAAGGGCTGGAAGCCGG
>CAYXQW010000519.1:0-2125 GCA_964466695.1 uncultured Bdellovibrionales bacterium | reverse complement strand
GCGGTGGTGGCGGCGGCGGTGGTGGGCGCGGGCGCTACTAGCCCCTAGCTCGTGATTTTGGGCTCGGCCGATCAAACAAAGATCGCGCCGAGCCCAAAAGTTTTGCGTGCGACGGTTTTGGCGTTGTCCTTCTCGCCGGTTCTCGGAGGTCTCGCATGTATATACGGCCGCCAGGTCCGACCAAACGCCAAAAGGAGTTGGCACGGGCCGAAAAAAAGCGTGAGAAAGACGCGCGGCGCGAGCAGCGGCGCAAAGAGAAGGCCGGGCGAACGGACTTTTCGCAAGAGCCTGGCGAGGACCCTGATCTGGCCGGCATCGTCCCTGGCCCTCAACCCTCGACAGACTCCTGATTACGGTCCTTTGGGGTATCTAGAATATGCAGACGCGAGCGTCAGCGAAACCTAATGGACGACGTGGTAGCACCAACAAAGCCCCCGTCCCGAAAGACGACTATACGGCCAGCGACGACGCGGCACGCATATACATGCGTGGCATGCTCAAGGCGCGGCTGCTCACCCGCGAGGATGAAGTAGAGGTCGCCAAGCGCATAAAGGAAGGCGAGCGCGAGCTCTGCGAGACCTTGCTCGCTTGCCCCCTGGTCGCGCGCGAGGTGATGTCCTTCGGCGATCGTCTCATCACGGGCGCGCTTCGCTTCGCCGACGTCACGGACGCCGTGAGCGAAGAAGACGCGGATCCTAACGCCGATCGTCACGCCAAGTTCTTCAACGCGCTCAAGAGCTTCACCAAGCTTTACCAGCAGGCCGCTCGCAGCGAGGCAAAGCCGGCGCGACCGAGCGTAGCGCTCAAGCGACATCTCGCGCTTGAGCAGGCTTTCGCCTCGCTACAACTTTCGGCACGGCAGCTTCAGCTCCTCGCCGATCGCATCAAGCACCTCGCCAAGCAAGCCGAGGCAGCCGAGCGCGCGCTCTATGCCTCCTGCCCCAAAAACGCGGCGCGCGTCCGCAAGAGTCTTACGGCCAAAGCGACCATGGCGCAAAGACGCGAGGCCGAGAAGATCGCGCGCCTCGAGGCAGAGGCAGGGGTGCCGCTCGAGGAGCTGCGCCACCTATATCGGCGGCTGCTGGCGGCCGAGCGCAAAGCCGAGCGAGCCAAGGCGGAGCTGGTCACGGCCAACCTGCGGCTCGTGGTGTCGATCGCGCGCCACTACGTAAACCGCGGCATGCAGCTCCTCGACCTCATCCAGGAGGGCAACCTCGGGTTGATGCGCGCGGTGGAGAAGTTCGATCACCGCCGGGGCTACAAGTTCTCCACCTACGCCACCTGGTGGATCAGGCAAGCCCTGACACGCGCGCTCTCCGATCAGTCGCGGACCATCCGCGTCCCGGTGCACATGACCGAGTCGCAGAACAAGGTCTTCCGCACGAGCCGCTATCTCACAGCGCTGCTCGGCCGAGAACCACGTCCGGAGGAGATCGCGGCCAAGCTCGGCTTGAGCACGGAGCGCGTGGGTCAGATCTTGAAGCTCTCGCGCCAGCCGGTCTCGCTCGCGAGCCCGGTGGGCGACGACGGAGACTCCACCTTGGGAGATTTCGTCGAGAGCCGCGAAGACTCGCCCTCGGATCACATGCTCGCGACCGATCTCGCCCGCAACGCCCGCCGCGTGCTCGCCGTTCTGAGCCCGCGCGAGGAGAAGATCCTACGCCTGCGCTTCGGTATCGGCGAAGACGGCGCTCACACCCTCGAGCAGGTAGGTCAAAAGTTCTCGGTCACGCGCGAGCGCATTCGCCAGATAGAGGCCAAGGCGCTACGCAAGCTCCGACAACCCGGGAGCATCCGCGCGCTCGAGAGCTTCATCGATAGCTAAATCAAGTCGGCGCCAAGACCTCGAGATCGACCCGTAAAGCCTCACCGAGCGTCCAGGCCTGAAATGGGCATCCGCGCGCGGCGTGCGGGTGGTCGCCGTCGGCGAGCTCGGGGAAATGCCCGCTATGTGCGGGATCGAGGTGCGCGAGCCACGGCTCGAAGAAACGCGCGCGCGCCTCATCGCGCACGGCCCTGGTGTCGCCGTGGACGCGCACCCACCCTTCGATGAACGCGCCGATCAAGTATGGCCACGCGGTGCCTTGATGGTAGGCCGCGTCGCGCTCCTTCGCCCCGCCCTCAT
>CAYXQW010000518.1:0-2128 GCA_964466695.1 uncultured Bdellovibrionales bacterium | reverse complement strand
CGTGCTCTCCGACGAGGGGTTGATCGACACCCCGGCGGGCCACGTCGCCGTCGGCTGGACGGTCACCGAGGACATGATCACGGTCGTCGCCCTCGTGCTTTTGCCGGCGCTCACGGGCGGCCAGGGCGACGGCGCCGTGCTCGAGCTTATGGGGCCGCGGTCGGGGTGGCCATCGGCAAGGTCTTGCTCGTGGCCGCCGTGCTCTTGCTCATAGGCTCGAAGCTCGTCCCGCACCTCTTGCTCGTGGTCGCCCGCACGCGCTCGACCGAGCTCTTCACGCTGTCGGTGCTCGTGCTCGCGCTCGTCATCGCCACGATCTCCTCGTCTTTCTTCGGGGTCTCGCTCGCCCTCGGGGCCTTCTTGGCGGGCATCGTCGTCGGCTACTCGCGCCTGAGCGTGCAGGCCGCCGCCGACGCCTTGCCCATGCGCGATGCCTTCGCGGTCTTGTTCTTCGTGTCGATCGGGATGCTCTTCGAGCCTGCGGTCGCCGCCGACCACCTCCCGCTGCTCTTGGCCGTGGCCGCGGTGGTGCTCGTCATAAAGCCGCTCGGGGCGTTCCTCATCACCTTCGCGCTCGGCACCTCGGTTGTCACCGGGCTCACCGTGGCGCTCGGCATCGCGCAGGTGGGCGAGTTCACCTTCATCATGGCCGCGCTCGGGCGCAAGCTCGGGGTGCTGCCCGGCGAGGGCTACACCGTGCTGGTGGCGGCGGCGCTGCTCTCCATATCGCTGAACCCTCTGCTCATCCGCGCGGTGCGCCCGCTCGAGCGCGCGCTCGAGCGGCGGCCAAAGCTCTGGCGTTTCTTGAGCTGGCGCGCGGAGGCGCGTGCTCGGCGGCACCTGCCGGTCGAGCTTACGGTGGCGCCCGAGGTCATCATCGTCGGCTACGGCCCGGTCGGGCGCAACGTGCATCGCATCGCGCAGGACTTCGGCGTGCGCGCGGTGGTCATCGAGACCAACCCCGACACGGTCAACGAGCTCTTCGCCAAGGAGGTGATGGCCATCTTCGGCGACGCCGCGCGGCGCGAGGTGTTGCTCGCGGCGGGGGTAGCGCGGGCCCGGTACCTCGTGGTGACGCTGCCCGATCTCCTCGCGCGCATATCGATCATCACGGCGGCGCGCCTCGAGGCGCCGGATATCGAAATCATCACGCGCGCTCGTTACTTGCAGGAGCGCGAGATCCTCCTCGAGGCCGGGGCCAGCACCGTGTCGTTCGAGGAGGCCGAGGCGGCGGTCTCGCTCGCTTCGGCGATGCTGCTGCGGATAGGCGCGAACCCCGAAGCCATTACCGCCGAGGCCGAGCGCATAAGGCAGGAGCTCGGGAGCTGCGCCGGGCATTGCGGTTGAGCCCCCGGGCTATCGCATTCTCCGCATCGCCGTGACCGGTAAATCCGGCGCCAAACACCGCTAATCCGGCGCTCCGCGTCGTCGCGGCAAACGCCGTCTGTGACGTCCGGGGCACGCCGTACAATGCTTGCAATCGGTGTTGGTGACGACACCTGCCCCCCGCGCGGTGATTGTAATCGTCGCTCAAGGTGCCAGCGGCGCGTCCGGCGGCGCTTGCAAACGCCATTGGTGACGCCTCTTGCGCCGCGTACGGTCGTTGAGCGCGGGCCCAAGCACACCCCGAACGCTGATTACAAGCGCCCCGCGACGCGCAGGTGATCGACGAAATGCCGTTTGCAAGCGTTGTACGGCGTGACCGCAAGAAGCAGAACGCAGGTCATGGCGAGAGCGCGCGCCATCGAGACCTGCATAACGCGCTTTTCTCGCGCCGGGGACGCTGGTATGCCCGTGCGGTTTGCATGCCGCAAACCAAACACGAAGGGGATAGCCGTATGCCTAGGAAAATTGTAGCGACCACCACCCTCGACGATGTTCAAGAAGAGCTGTTCTACACGCGCGCCGCCCTCAAGGCCGACTTGGACGCCAACGATTTTCTGGCGCTCACCGACGAGTGGCAGGGGTGGCTCGACGGCACGCGACAGGTGCTGCGGGAGGCCGCCGAGCGCGGCGCCGACGCCGACGCCGCCCGCGCGGTGAGCAATATGCGCCTCGATTCGGCGTGCACGAGCTTCGGCGACCGGCTCTTCCTCGCGTGCGACAAACAGCGCGAGTCGCCGCGCTT
>CAYXQW010000517.1:0-2130 GCA_964466695.1 uncultured Bdellovibrionales bacterium | reverse complement strand
CCCGCACCGAGAGCGGCCAAGCGAAGAGAGCGAGCAAGACGAGCGCTGTCGGCATGGATACGCGCGCCATCACTCGAGCTCCGTAAAGACGATGTTGTGCGCCGGCCCGCGGCGAGCCCTCGTGTTCTTGGGGCCGTCCTTGTGCGGCTCGGGCGTGTCGATGTTGTAGTGCAGCCCGCGGCTCTCGCGCCGGTGCTGAGCGCAGGCGACGACGAGGTCGGCCACGGTGGCGATGTTGCGGAGCTCGATGAGATCGTGGGTGAGCTTGAAGTTCCAGTAGTACTCGTCGATCTCCTCCTGTAACAACCGAATGCGCGCCGCCGCGCGCGCGAGGCGCTTGTCGGAGCGGACGATGCCGACATAGCTCCCCATGGCGCGGCGCAGCTCGTCCCAGTTGTGCGAGACCACCACCATCTCGTCGGGGTCGGCCGCGCCGCCGGCGTCCCACTCGGGCAAGGGCAGCTCCGCGACCGGATCGTGGAGGTAACGCGCCATCGCCGCCGCGGCGAGATCCGAGGTCACCACCGCCTCGAGCAAGGAATTGGAAGCCAGGCGATTGGCCCCGTGCAGCCCGGTGCAGGCCGTCTCGCCCGCCACGAACAACCCGGCGAGGTCGCTCTCGCCGTCGAGCGACACCTCGACCCCGCCGCAGAAATAGTGCGCCGCCGGCACCACCGGGATGGGCTCGCGCGTCATGTCGATGCCATAGCGCAAGCACGCTTCGTGGATATTGGGGAAGCGCCGCTCGAGGAACTCCGCGCCCAACGCCGTCATGTCGAGCAAGACATGCTCGCTGCCGCTGCGCTTGAGCTCGGTGTCGATAGCGCGCGCCACGATGTCGCGCGGCGCCAGATCCGCCAGGGGGTGCACCGACGACATGAGCTCCGCACCGTCGCGACGCCGCAAGACCCCGCCCTCACCACGCAGCGCCTCGCTCAACAACATGTTCTTGGCCTTGGGGTGGAACAAGCAGGTGGGATGGAACTGCACGAGCTCCATGTTGGCGATGGAGGCTCCCGCCCGGAAGGCCATGGCCACGCCGTCCCCGGTGGCGACGTCGGGGTTGGACGTGTAGAGGTAGACCTTGCCGGCCCCGCCCGAGGCGAGCAGCGTCGCGCGAGCGCGGATGGCCCTCACCTCGCCGCTCTTATTGTCGAGCACGTAGGCGCCGATGCAGCGATCGGGCGACGCCGGGCGGCCGAGCTTGCGCAGGGTGATGAGATCGATCGCGATATGATCTACGAGCACCTTTATCTCGCGGGTCTGCGAAGTGCGCGCCGCGAGGGCGCGCGCGATCTCACGACCCGTGATGTCTTGCGCGTGCAAGATGCGGCGCGCGCTGTGACCGCCCTCGCGCGTCAAGTCGTAGACCCCGTTGCTCCGATCGAAGCTCACCCCGAGCTCCACGAGGCGCGCGATCGCCCTCGGCCCCTCGCCCACGATCGCCCGCACCACCTCGGGGTTGCAGAGCCCCGCCCCGGCCGTGAGCGTGTCGGCGACGTGCGCCTCGAAGGTGTCTTGCTCGGAGACGACGCTCGCGATGCCGCCCTGGGCGTACGCCGTGGCGCTGTCGTGGAGGCCGCGCTTGGTGACCACGCACACCGAGGCCCCCCCCGAGGCGAGCCGCAGCGCGGCGTTCAGCCCCGCGAGGCCACTCCCGATGACCAGAAAATCGAAGTCGAGCGCCATATGAGCGCCTCTATAGAACTCGGGCAGCGCGAGAGAAAGACCGCGCTAAGAGAAACTCCCTGATTGTCGCTCCCTGACGGTCGAGGTACTGACACGAAGAGGAGCTTTTCATGCACAACGAGATCGTCTTCGACCGCAACCGCTGCGATGGCTGCGGGCTCTGCGTGAAGACCTGCCCGCAGATGGTCTTTGCGAGCAACGGCGCCGAGAGCCCGGTGAGCGTCGCGCACCCGGAGCGCTGCTTCGGCTGCCTCTCGTGCGAGGAGGATTGCCCAAGAGGCGCGCTCAAGATCCACCGTCTACCCGCTGGCATGTCGCTCGACGAGGTGCCGAGGCCCGGCGCCGGCCTCGACGCGGAGCGTATCTATGACCTGGTCGTCGTGGGCGCAGGCCCGGCGGGGCTCGGCGCCGCCATGCGCGGGCGGCGGCTCGGGCTCGAGG
>CAYXQW010000516.1:0-2138 GCA_964466695.1 uncultured Bdellovibrionales bacterium | reverse complement strand
GCTGACGAGCTCTTGCAGCTCGAGGAGCGCGAGCGCGTCGCTCTCCTCGCGCTTTCCAGGCTCGACGCGGACCTCGCGCTCGCCGAGCTTGCGCACGCCCGCCATGGCGCGCGTAAAAGCCTCCGCGTCGTCATGTGGCTTTGGCGCGGGCGGGGCGGCCTTGGGTGGCGCCTGTGGCGCGGGCGGCGCCTCGAGCTTCAAGCTCGCGAAGGGCGAGTTGAAGCCGTCCTTACGACGGCGGCTCATGGGCTCGCGGTGAGCACGCGGCTCAAGTAGGCCACGAGTTGCTCTTGGGAGTAGGTCTGCCCGTGCTTTACGGCGACTTGCTGCAAGGCCTCGGCGAAGTCTGCGGCGGTCGCGAAGCGCTTGCGCGCCTTCTTGTGGAGCGCCCGCTCGAGCACCTTCTCTATGGGCTTGGGCGCGAGCGGCTGGCGTTTGCGCAAGGACGGGACCTTGGCGTCACGGATGCGCAGCATGACCTCGAGCTCGGTGTCTCCTGTAAACAGGCGCTCGCCAGAGATGAGCTCGAAGAGGATGACGGCCGCCGCCCAGAGATCGATGCTCTGCGAGGGGAGCTCGGCCGCGAGCTGCTCTGGCGAGAGGTAGCCGAGCTTGCCCTTGACCGAGCCTTGGATCGTCCAGCCTTCGATGGCCACGAGCTTCGCCACGCCGAAGTCGCCGAGCTTCACCTCTCCCAGGGTCGAGACGAAGATGTTCGAGGGGGTGACGTCGCGGTGGACGATGCCGAGGACGCGGCCGTTAGGGGTCTTGGCGCTGTGCACGTAGTGCAGGCCGCGCAACACCTCGATGATGATGTGCACAGCGATGTAGGGGTCGAAGGCGAGCCCCTTGGTGTAGATGCTCTCGGCGATCCGCTCGAGATCGCGGCCCTGCACGTACTCCATGGCGATGTAGTAACGCCCGGAGGCTTCGCCGGCGTCGAAGACGCGGATGATGTTTTGGTGGTGCAGCATGACGGTGACGTCGGCCTCGGTGAGGAACAAATCCACCGCGTCACGGTCGCGCTCGAGCTCTTGGTGGAGTCGCTTGATGACCAGAGGAGGAGCGCCTGGCGTCTCTTCGTTGGTCGCGAGGAAGACCTCGGCCATGCCGCCCTGGCCGATCTTGCGAAGCAGGTTGTACTTTCCGAAGCGCTCGAGCGGCGTACCTTCGCTCACCATGAGGAGGTCTTACCCAGGTAAGCAGACAGGTGGCAAGCGTACGGTGATCGTGGTGCCGCGCTTAGCGCCGCTGTCTACCGCGATCGAGCCGCCGTGGTCATCGACGAAGCGCTTGACGATCGAGAGACCGAGCCCCGTGCCGTGGCTCTTGCCCGAGGAGGTGAAGGGCTCGAACAGGCTCGCCGAGAGCTCTTCGGGGAGTCCGGGGCCGTCGTCGCTGACGCCGATCACGAGCTCGCCATCCTCGAGCATGAGCGTCACGGTTACGTGACCTTGCTCCGCGACCGCCTCGAGCGCGTTGCGCGCGAGGTTGTAGAGGATGCGCTTTGTGCGGCCTTGATCCACGAGCACGCTGCCGTCATCTGGTTCTACGCTGAGCGTCACGTTGCGGACGACGGCGTGCAGGTGCAGGTTCTCGCGCACGTCGTCGCCGAGGCCGCGGAGGCTGACGACGCTTGGTCGCAGCTCCGAGTCGCCGCGGGCGAAGGCGAGGAGGTCGCTTATCATGCCGGTCATCTCGTTGATCTCGCGCACGATGCACTGCGAGCTTCGCACGCGGTCGCTCTCCGACTTCGCGCGCGCGAGGAGCTGCGCGTAGCCGGCGATGACGGTCATGGGGTTGCGCAGATCATGGGCGACGCCGGCGAGCATCCGACCTATCGCGGCGAGCCGCTCGGTGCTCTGCCGAGCCTCGCGCTCGACCTCGAGGTTGATGGCGCGAGCGAGCTGCCCGGCTACGACGGTGAGCAACATGAGGTCCTCCTCGTCATAACCGCTCCCGGGCTCGCGGGGATTTTGCACCTCGATGGCGCCCATGACGCGCAGGTTCCACACGAGGGGGACCGCGAGCGCCGCCCGCGCGGGCAGATCGAGCCCGCCGCGCTCGCAGCGCACATCGACCGCGGGCTGATTGACGAGCGCGGGCTGCCCGTGTTGTGCCGCCCAAGCTACGATGTT
>CAYXQW010000515.1:412-2158 GCA_964466695.1 uncultured Bdellovibrionales bacterium | reverse complement strand
TGCAGGCGGCGAGCCCCGAGGACAAGAGCTACTCTCTTGAGATCATAGATTAGGGACCATGGTGCCGCCTCTTGGCGCCGGTGAGTGGGTGGCTTTCGGCGTGATCGGCCGCGCGCACGGCGTGCGCGGGGAGCTTAGGCTCGTTCCTTTTCAGCCCGGCGGCGAGCTCCCCGAGGGTGCGCGGTTGCGCCTCGTAAAAAAGAGCGGGGAGATCGTGCCGGTCACCGTCCGTTCGCTGCGGAGCACGCACCAGGCCTTGTTGATCTCGTTTGCAAGGATCGATGATCGCGACGCGGCGATCGCTGTCAGCGGCGCGCGTCTGGAGATAGAGGCCGCGAGCTTGCCAAAGCTCGCCGAGGACGAGCTCTATCTATTCGAGCTTGTTGGGGCTTCGGCGCTCGACGAGCGCGAGGTCGTGCTCGGCGTCGTCGAAGGTCTCTATGACAACCGTGGTCAGGACATGGTCGTGCTGCGCTCTTCAGATGGCGCCGAGCGACTTTTGCCGCTCGGCGACGAGACCCTGCGGCGCTTCGAGCGTGAGCGTCGGCGCGTGATCTTCCGTGTCCCCGAAGGGCTCTGGGACGTTTCCTCATGACCTCCGAGCGCTTCGCGGTCGAGGTCATAACCCTCGTCCCCGAGCTCTGGCGCGCCTTCCTCGGGCGCGAGTCGGGCCTGGTAGGGCGGGCCTTCGCGCAAGGCGCGGTGAAGCTCGAGCTCAACGATCTGCGGGCGTTCGGTCGCGGCGCGCATCGCCAGGTCGACGACGCGCCGTTCGGCGGTGGGGCGGGGATGGTCCTCGAGGTGGAGCCCCTGCACAAGGCCATCGAGCTTTCGCGCACGCGGACGGCGGGGCCCGTGTTCTTGCTCGACCCGCGCGGGCGGCGCTTCGATCAACCCCTGGCGCGCGAGCTTGCGCAGGGCACCGGGATGACGCTCGTCTCTGGCCGCTACGAGGGGGTAGACGAGCGCGTGCGTCGCTACGTCGATTTTGAAGTCTCGCTCGGCGACTTCGTGCTTTCGGCGGGAGATCCCGCCGCGTGGTGCATCGTCGACGCCGTGGTGCGGTTGCTTCCCGGCGTGCTCGGTAACGCCGACTCCGTGGTCGAAGAGTCCTTCTCGCGACCTCTGCTCGAATATCCTCAGTACACCCGGCCGGCCGAGTACGACGGGGTGAGCGTGCCCGAGGTCTTGCGCTCCGGGGATCACGCGGCCATCGCGCGCTGGCGCGCGAGCGCGGCGCAGAGCTTGACCGCGCGCTTGCGACCGGATCTGCTCGATTCGCTCGCCAAAGACAGGTGACAGCTCGCGCGAAACATGCTTTATGCGCTTCGCCGGCCACGGCGTTAACTGGTCGAGCGTTGGGTCGGTTACCCCCCATCGACAAGAACAATCAGGTTCCCGCACACAGGAGAATCCATGGCAACTATAGATTTTGGCGGAGTCAAAGAAGAGGTCGTCACGCGCGACGAGTTTTCGATGAAGAAGGCCCTCGAGGTCCTCAAGAACGAGACCATCGCGGTGATAGGTTACGGCGTCCAGGGTCCGGCGCAGGCGCTCAACATGCGCGATAATGGCTTCAACGTCATCATCGGCCAGGCCTCGAAGTTCAAGAAGGACTGGGACCGCGCCATCAAGGACGGCTTCGAGCCCGGCAAGACCCTCTTCGAGATCGAAGAGACCGTCGAGCGTGGCACCGTCGTGCAGATGTTGGTCTCGGACGCCGCGCAGAAGGCCATCTGGCCTGAC
>CAYXQW010000515.1:0-402 GCA_964466695.1 uncultured Bdellovibrionales bacterium | reverse complement strand
CCTCTATTTCTCGCACGGCTTCTCTATCGTCTACAAAGATCAGACCGGGGTCGTGCCGCCGGCCGACGTCGACGTCATCATGGTGGCGCCGAAAGGCTCGGGCCTCAACGTGCGGCGCAACTTCCTCTCGGGTGCGGGCATCAACTCGAGCTTCGCGGTCGCGCAGGACGCCACCGGCAAGGCGCGCGAGCGCTGCCTCGCCATCGGCATCGCGGTGGGCTCGGGCTACCTCTTCCCCACCACCTTCGAGCGCGAGGTCACGAGCGATCTCACGGGTGAGCGCGGCGTCTTGATGGGCGCGCTCGCCGGCATCATGGAGGCGCAGTACGAGGTGCTCCGCGCCAACGGCCACAGCCCGAGCGAGGCCTTCAACGAGACGGTCGAGGAGCTCACCGAGAGCCT
>CAYXQW010000514.1:0-2167 GCA_964466695.1 uncultured Bdellovibrionales bacterium | reverse complement strand
AAAGGAGACGGCGTTTGGAGATGGGCAATTGATAATGGATTTAAAGATAAAAAGCACCTTCTTGTCTTTAAGGAAACAAAAAACTCTCCACTTTTAGATCAAAATGGAAATAAGGCAAAATATAATATCTATACAAAAAGTTATTTAGAAGGAAGAAAAGACAAGGGAACAAAACCAAGAAACTTTTTAGTAGATAAAAAATTCTTAAATAGGCGAGGGTCTGATTATCTGAAAACTTTAGGACTTGATTTTCCATATTCAAAACCAAAAGAATTAGTTGATCATTTGATGAAAATCGCTCACATACCTCAAGATGCAATCGTTTTGGATTTCTTTGCTGGCTCAGGAACAACTGGCGAGGCTGTTTTAGACCTCAATAATGAAGATAAAGGCAAAAGAAAATTTATCCTTTGTACCAACAATGAAGGACAGATCGCCGAAGAGGTTTGTTATCCTCGCATGGAAAAAATTATTAAAGGATACACTAAAAAATCAAAGAACAAAGAAATAATAAAAGGATTAGGTGGTAATCTGCAATATTTTCAAACCGATTTAATCCCAGTTGAAAGAATCGATAATATCAGCGACAAACAAAGACATGAATTAACTGAAAAAGCGGGGCAAATGATTGCTATAAAGGAAAATACTTTTGAAGAAGTAGAAATTGGTGAATGGTATCAAATATTTGAAAACAAAGACAAATCAAAAAAAACAGCAATTTATTTCCGAGAGAACACTGACAAATTTGAAGAATTGGTTAAAAAGGTTACAAATGGAAAAACTGTTTTATATGTTTTTTCGTATGGCAGAATAGACAAAAAACTTTTCAAATATCTAGATAAAAATATTACGATTGAGGATATTCCTGAACCGATCCTTGAAATTTACAAGGAAATCAATCAAACACTTAAGGATAAATAACTATGGAACTAAAAGATTTTCAAAAAATTACGATAGACCAGCTTAGCAATACTTTTTTAGAATTGTGGAAAACTGGCAAATATAGAATCCCTCTAGTTTTCAAAGCTCCAACAGGCGCAGGTAAAACTATTATGATGGCTGAATTTTTGAGATGCCTTGATGACAATTATCAGTTTCATGAAGACAAGGCCTACATTTGGGTTTCGTTTGGCGGTGATGAATCCTACATGCAATCAAAAAATAAGCTTTATCAGTATTTCAACGAAGGAACTGACATGAATTTAAAAGATATAAATAATGTAAGCGAAGGAAAGCTTTACAAAAACAATATCTTTTTTATTAACTGGTCAAAAATTAAAGGAACAGACAAAGAGTCAAAAAAGTTAAGAAAAAGCGGTGGAGTTGGCTATGGTGGCGACGCTGTTTTTGACGATTTTATTAAAAAAACAAGAAATGAAAGAGATATTGTTTTAATTATCGATGAAGCTCATACCGAAACTGACACGCACCTAGCCAATGAGGTTATAGATCTTATTGACCCAAGAATTATTTTAAAAATCACAGCAACGCCAAAAGACTTACCGAATATCAGTGATGTATCTCAGAAAAAAGCAGGTTTTGTTGAAGCACTAGAAAGTGATGTGATTGCAAGCGGATTGATTAAGGAAAAAATTATAATTCAAACAGAGGAAGATGTTAAAAAATTGGAACACAAACAGCTTTCCGAAGACGAGATAATGCTTGAACTTGCATACAATAAAAGGATTGAGTTGAAAAAACATTATCAAAAACTAGGCCTTGAAATTAATCCACTTGTTTTAATTCAGTTGCCAAGCGATTTTAAGGAAAAAGAAGAGGTACAAGCAAACTTAAAGGATCTGGTTTTATCCTATTTAAAACAGAAAGGAGTAAAAGAGAATGAAATCGCAGTTTGGCTTTCCAACGAAAAGAAAAATCTTGAATTGATAGAAAAAAATGACAATAAAGTCAATTTTATGATTTTTAAAGTTGCACCTGCAACTGGCTGGGACTGCCCAAGAGCGGATGTTCTTGTGATGTTTAGAGAAATTACTAGCCCAACTTTTCATACTCAAATTATTGGTCGTATTAAACGAATGCCAGAGGCTCATCATTACGAAACAGAAGAATTAAACAAGGCTTATATTTATACCAATTATAATAAAAGCCATATTAGGGATGTAAAAGATGTGGAAAATCAAAACAAACCACCAATTTATTATACAAA
>CAYXQW010000513.1:0-2180 GCA_964466695.1 uncultured Bdellovibrionales bacterium | reverse complement strand
ATGATTATGGATGATGCGTTTGTGATGGCGGCCATCGGCTCGCGTACCGGCGCGGGATGGATGGCGCGGTTTGCGCGAGGGTTGTGGGGGAGGGTTGGTGCTGCGGGAGGTTTGGATGGCGCGGCGAGCCGCGTACTCTTGCGAAGCCCGCAGCAGCTTCAGGCGAAGTTCAAGCACGCGGCGGACTTCGGGGTGGCCGGGAACTACAGCAAGGCAAACGCAGCCGAGTTCAGTCGCGCTATCCACCAGCACATCAACAACCCCGCCGTCCGCGCCATTGAGGGAACGTACCACAAGCAGGCCGTGACTCACTTCCTGGATCCGTCCACAGGGCGGAACGTGATGGCCGATCCTGCGGGCAACTTCATCAGTGGGTGGCGACTGCGCCCGGCCCAGTTGCAGAACGTGCTCACCCACGGAGGACTCTAGCCATGGCCGAGGACGTGACGCTGAATCTCACTCGCGACGAGGCCATCGTGTTCTTTGAGTGGCTTGCGCGGTTCAACGCGGAAGAAGGCCGCCAATTCGAGGACCAGGCAGAGCAGCGAGTTCTGTGGAATCTGGAAGCATCGCTGGAGTCCACGTTGGTGGAACCATTCAAACCCGACTACGATCAGGTCCTCGCAGCCGCCCGATCACGAGTGCGAGATCCGACTGAATAGGGCGGCTCTGCGCGGCTGGGGCGATGCCGAACCACCGGTAACACGCTCGTAAGCCCTTGCCATCCCGCCCCACCCGAGCCTCACTGTGCTGAAGGAGGCTCTGCGCCATGACCGCCTACGCCTACGCCATCGCCAAGCCGCTGAGGACGCTGACGGAGCTGGAGCAGAAGCTGATCTTGAAGACGACCGGCGAACACCGGGACGGCTTCCGCGATCACGTGCTCATCAGCTTGGCCCTCGGCACCGGCCTTCGCGAGCACGAGCTCCTGGCCCTCGACTGCAGGGGACGTATTCGATGACGACGGCAGGGCCAGGTGCAGGGTCACGCTCCGCGTGTTCAAGCAGAGCGCCGACGAGCCGGCCATCCACGCAGAGACCCACGGAGGTCTCAACCTTCGCGTGGGACACGGCACCGGGTGCAGGCATCGGTAGGCTACACGAAGAGGTCGCGCCGGACGGGCATAGCGAGACGTACTCGTTCGATGCGTATGGCCGCGCCACGAGTGTCGTGACCGCGCTCGTGCATGAAGGGCGCTCGGAGTCGTTCGCGACGAGCACCACGTATGACTTCGCGGGTAGACCGAGCGAGGTGACTTACCCGCGAGCGGACCGTGCGCGTCGTAGCGTAGCTTCCGGCCGCCGACGGTAGCTCAGTGGTCTCTTTCGACCACTTCTCGCTCACTGACGGTCGCGGTACTGTTGGCACTCCGGCCGTGCTGTGCCATATCCCCGCCCTATGAAGCTCCTAGAAGGGCGCCGGGGTCTCGTCGCTGGCGTCGCCAACCAGCGCAGCCTCGCTTCGGCCATCGCCCGCGCCGCGCACGCGCATGGGGCCGAGGTCGCGCTTAGCTATCAAAACGAGCGCTTCGCCAAGGAGGCGGGCGCGCTCGGTGAAGAGCTCGAAAGCGCTCTGGTCATCCCCTGTGACGCCGCGCGCGACGAGGACATCGCGGCCCTCGCGCATACTCTCGAGGGTCATTGGGGGCGGCTCGACTTCTTCGTGCACGCGATGGCCTTCGCGCGGCGCGACGATCTTATGGGCCGCTTCGTCGAGACCTCGCGCGCCGGCTTTCACACCGCGCTCGACGCCTCGGTCTACTCGCTCGTCGGCATGACCCGGGCGCTCGAGCTCCTGCTCGCGCGCGGCGAGGGCGCGCCCTCCGTCCTCACGCTCAGCTACCTCGGCGGCGAGCGGGTGGTGCCAAACTACAACGTCATGGGGGTCGCCAAGGCGGCGCTCGAGGCCACGGTGCGCTACCTCGCCGCCGACCTCGGCCCGCGCGGTGTCCGCGTCAACGCGCTCAGCCCGGGGCCCGTCCGCACGATGTCGGCGATGGGGGTGCCGGGGCTGCACGAGATGATGGCGCTCGTTGCCCGCACCGCCCCGCTCGGCAAGAACATCACCGCCGCCGAGGTCGGTGAGGCCGCCGTGATGATGCTCTCCGGCCTAGCGAGCGGTATGACCAGCGAGGTGTTGCTGCTCGAAGGTTTCGTGATGGCGGTGCTGATCGTGACGCT
>CAYXQW010000512.1:0-2183 GCA_964466695.1 uncultured Bdellovibrionales bacterium | reverse complement strand
AGCCTTAAAAGATAATGGATGGAAGGAATTTAAAGAAGGTATTTGGCAGCGTCCGGGTAAAAACAAGGGAATAAGTGCGACACTTGGCCGGGCTCATCCAGGAATATTTTATAATTTTTCAGCTAACGGAGATCCGTTCGGTCAGGAAAAAGGATATACGGCTTTCCAGGTCGTGGGACTTTTGAAATATAACGGGGATTTTAAAGCTTTTGCAAAGGAACTACATGAAAGATATAATACTGATGAAACCAAACCGGTAAGGTCCGAAACTCAATCACCCGAAACGAAAGAAAAGAAACTGGACGGCATTTTGTCAAAAGCATTTATTGATCTTGAAATACCAGTTGCCAGGCCACCGGTTATTTTAAGAATAAAAACAAGGATCGGGGGCGAATATGTTTATAACAGAGTTTTCACACTGGGTAATTTTAGTGCAGTAACCGGAAAGAGTAAATCAAAGAAAACATTTTTAACAACATTATTTCTGGGCTCACTTACCAGAAACGATTATTTTGGGAAGATATTTTTTGCTGAATTACCCACTTCAAAATGTGGAGTTGTATTATTTGATACAGAACAAAGTTCATACGATGCTTATATAACAGCTAAAAGGGTATGGGATATGATAGGTAAGCATCCGAACTTTGGGGCTTTTGATTTGCGGGAATATTCACCGTATGAACGTTGTGATATTATTGACAGGTATCTTATAAAAGCTGGGGACCAGACAGGATTTATTGTCATTGACGGGATTGCGGATCTTGCAAATGCAATCAATGATGAGGTTGAGGCTTCCCGGGTGGTTACATTACTTATGAAGTGGACAAAGACATATAATGTTCACATCTGTACGGTAATCCATCAGAATAAAAATGATAACTACGCAACCGGGCACCTGGGGAGTTCAATATTAAAAAAAGCTGAATGCGTTATTTCAGTAACAAAAGATGAAAGTGATAATACCAGAAGTGAAGTTAATTGTGATCTAATCAGGGGCACTTATGATTTTGATAAGTTTGCATTCATCATAAATGATAAGGGACTTCCAGAAGTGGAGTTTGTTAATAGCATTCAACAATTAGAATCTCCGTTTGTAAATTCAATGTAATATGGCAAAATGTGAAAAATGTGGATTTGAGGGTGAATTTGTCACAGAAGAATACGGACAAAGCAAGTTGATAATTTGTCCTGATTGTTATTCATTTAGTTATTTTTCCTGTGAACACAAACAAAGTGGGTTAGTAAAATATTTATTAAATAATACCTATCGGGTCCGGAATATTTGTATTGATTGTCATACATTACATGGTAATTTTATAAAGCAAGCCGGGTTAAATATTACTGAAATCAGGACCATTGATAAAACAAAATATGATCAGTGGTTAAGTGATCAGTCTGACAAATATCAAAGTAGGTTTAGTTATCTTTACCAGGCAAACCAGAAAAGAGAAAAAAAGGAATGGTTTGATAAGCATAATGAGTATCTCAATTCGATGGAATGGAAAGAGAAACGGGATGAGGTATTAAATCGGGACGGGTACTTATGTCAGGCATGTTTGAAAAAGAGAGCAACTCAGGTCCATCATACAAGTTATAAGCATTGGAAAAACGAACCGTTATATGAGCTTGTATCTATTTGTGATGAATGTCATGAGGTAATAACTGAAATTGATAGAATTAATAATGATTTAAAAATCCAATGACAATGCGCTCCCCCTTTAAAAGCAAATACTATTATGCGATAATTGACAAGATCGCGGAACTGGAAAATCAGGCTGCTGAAATTCAACTTGAAAAGGCACGGACTAAGCAAACAATCAGGCCGGAATTATACTGTTCGCTTGTTTGCCGGATTGCAGAGATTGAAAGTAAGATTAAGGTTTTAAGAGCATTACTTTAAATGACCTCAGATATGACAACTCCAAACTTGATAATTACGATAGTGTTTAATTACTTCGGCACTCCGATTGAAATGAAAGACAGTAAAACCCGGAAACATGAGATAGTTAAGGCCCGACAGTTTGCAATGTTTTTCCTTCGCAAATATACCCGGTTATCATTGTCGGAATCCGGGGCGTTATTTCTGAAGGACCATGCAACCATCATCCATGCCTGCAGGAAGATTGAAAATGAATCCCTGATTTACTCAGATACCAGGGCCGACGTTGAAAAGATCAATAACA
>CAYXQW010000511.1:0-2185 GCA_964466695.1 uncultured Bdellovibrionales bacterium | reverse complement strand
GTTGTTCATCAAGTTGAACAGCACGCGTTCGAGTGAGGACTCTCCTCCGACGATCATCACTCTCACCTTGGAGTCTACTGCCACAGTGATGTGGAGGTGACCGAACGAGGCCTTGATTCGGGCGAGGACGCGCTCGGTGATGGGACCGAGACACACGGGTTCGAGCTCGCCGAGCGCATTGAGGCCACCCATCGCGCGATCGCTTACGCCGAGCACGATTTCACGAACGCTTCGCAAGTCGGCAGCCAGCGTCTCGACTTCTCGTTGGAGAGACTCTCT
Organism: uncultured Bdellovibrionales bacterium; assembly: GCA_964466695.1. GTDB lineage: Bacteria > Myxococcota > XYA12-FULL-58-9 > XYA12-FULL-58-9 > JAFGEK01 > CAYXQW01. The sequence goes on along the minus strand of CAYXQW010000511.1, from coordinate 1,906 downwards.
CGAGGACGTGCAATCGGCCGACATTCGCAAGAGCCGATCGACCTGGAGCGTCGCCGACGTCAACAGTGATCGCAGATCGTGGTGATCGGCCAAGACCACCCCGAGCCCTTGCTCTGCCCGGTCTCTGCGTACGGCGGCCAACGCACCGGTGTAGGCCAAACGTCGGGTGATCATGGCGAGGATCAAGCCAAGAAGAGCAAAGGCCAGGACGAAAACGAAGAACATGCTCGCGGTGTAGAGACTTGCCTCGTAGCGGTTGCCCCAAAGGGCGCGTTCGAGAAGGGTCAGGGTCACCACGCTTGCGATATTGAGAGCTCCGCCGAGCACGGCCGCTTTGGGAGAGAGTCGAATTCCGGCGGCCAACGTAGCGATGAAGATGCCGGCGGTGTCGGGCAGGTCGAGGATGCCTGGATACACGCTGCCCGGCCACAACACGTTGGGCAGAAGCGTGCCAAAGGCGGCCCAGGCGTCCATGGTGACGGCGGCAAACCAAAATTTGGAATTCGCGCTCGGCGAGCGTTTGCTTCGCAGGACCCCGAACGAGAAGACAATTCCAAGCGCGAGGGGAACGGTGGTGAGGCAGACCTTGAGGACGGTGGGCTCGATCATCCAAAAGAAGCGCACGAGAATAGCGGAGTAGAAGACGATGCGGCCCACGCTGATGGCTCGTTCGGCGCGCCACCCCGCCATGGCGACGGCTCCTAGGACGGCGTCGGTGGAGTGTAGGGTGAGCGCGTGGGCGCGTGGGCTCGGAGGCATGGCGTACTCCAGTTGAGCCCAAAGTTGTAGAGGCTATGACGTGGTAGGAGCCAGCCTATTGTTTCGTAAACCCTACAACCGCCACCGGCACCGAGCTGTGTCCTCCAGGGAAACCAAGCTGGGAGTAGGAGTTGGAGCCCCAGGCCCACAAGGTGCTGTCGTTTCTTCTTACCACGGTGAAGTTGTTTCCGGCGGCCACTATGTTGCTGACATCCGTAAATGGCGTCGTGCAGGTCTCGTTTTGCGCGTCGTACTCGGCGCACACCGCGACCGGAACCGCACTGTGCGACAGGGTGCCGTCACCGAGCTGGCCGTCGCTGTTGCTGCCCCATGTGAAGGCGGCGGCGTTATCAATCACAGTGGCCACCCCGTGGTTGTCGCCAGCGGAAAATACCGCCGTGCCTGGTAGGAAGTCACCACAGGGGCCCGTCTCCCCGGCGGCGCAGACCCTCACTGGAGTAGTGCGTCGTGTCGTTGATCCGTCCCCGAGCTGACCGAGGCCGTTGACGCCGGCCCCCCACACCTGAACCGGGTAATACTTGCTGAAGAGTTGGAAATTCGCGCCCGATGACACGAAGTGTCCATCGGTGAAGGCGTTGGCATTGGCCGTAGAGCATGGCGCCGAGGCACCGCCGCTGCACACCTGCACGGGGCTCGAACTATTCGTTTCAGTGCCATCGCCCAGTTGGCCATTGCCGTTTAGGCCCCACGACCAAACCGTCGCATCATTGCTCCGCACGCCCACGTTCGCGCTGTAGCCAGCCGACACCGCCAACCAAAGGGTGCTCACCTGCACGGGAGACAGCACGTCGTCACAGTTGGTGCCGATGGTGCAGCCGTTGCCGACTTGCCCGTAGGTGTTCTTGCCAAAGGCGTAGAGCGTGGTGCCAAGGAGGGCGAGGCTGTGATCGTAGCCGGCCGAAACAGCCGTCCAGCCGGTTGTCGTGCCCACCTGGGTCGGGGTGTCTTGCGTTGTAGTGTGGCCCAAGCCGAGCCTCCCGTTCGTGCCCATGCCCCACGCCCAAAGAGTGGAGGCGGCGGCTCCCCTACGCCCGAGCGCGTGGGACGCACCCGCTTCGACCTCGGCCCAATCGGTCGCCGTACCCACGCGCGTGGGTGTTGAAGCCCTGCGAACGGTGCTTCCGAG
>CAYXQW010000510.1:0-2188 GCA_964466695.1 uncultured Bdellovibrionales bacterium | reverse complement strand
TGGGTCTCTTCGACGAAGCGTTAGCGCTCGCGCAACGCACGCCGTGCGATCCCAAAACCCTGACACGCGCCGCGCGGGACCACGCCGACAAGCAACCTGCATTCGCCTTGGCCGCGGGTCTGCTCGCCGTGCATTGGCTGGCTCAGGGCTACGGCTACGAGATCACGAGCGCGGACGTCTGGGCTGCCTATTCGAGCACGATGAAGGCCGCAGAGCGAGCAGGCATGGCAGACGAGGCAAAGGCAAGCATCCGCAGGGTGGCCGTGGCAACCCAAGAAGGCACGAGCTTCGTCGCCCGCGTCCTCGGCCGTGAGCTGGGGCTGCCATGACCAAGCGCCGCAACGAGGACCCGCTACCGGCCCAGGCCTGTTCCTCGGACGAGCTGCCGCTGGACCGGCTCAGCTACACGCTCACCCCGGCCATCGCGCGCAGCATGGCCTTTGCTCACAGGTATGCTGGTTCCATCTCCGCGATGCGCTTCTCCTACTACGGGCTCCAGCGACTCGAGGCCGGGGCGGCACGAGCACGCATTGCGTCGCTCTGCGCGAGCGCCGGTCACCCCGTGAGGCAGGACGAGGTCGCCCACGTCGTCGCCGGGGACACCCTGCCGCCCCGCCGGCGCGTGGCACAGGACATTGTTCGTCGCGCTTCCATCATCGTCGCGGCGGTGAGCGAGTACGGCGAGAAACGCGAACCGAGCGCCCCCGAATCCTGCGCTGTCTATCTCGATCTCGCAGCCCGTGGCGGCGAAGAGGGGGCCACGACCTGGTCAAAGTTCGCGGGCCGCGAGCGGGGGTGGCTGCTCGAGCTGCACAGAGGTTCCGTGAGGACCGGCCCGCGGATGGAGAAGCTCTACTCCTGGCTTGCGGAGGACGACCTGCTGTCGCGCGAGCCGTTGCTGCGTGCTGCCGTCCTCTACTGGGCGCTTTCCGAGCTGCCAATGGGCGGCATCGAGCGCATGGGCATCGATGCGGTCGTCGCCCACGAGCTGCGGGCGGGAGGCCTCGATCCGCACGGGCTGTTCCTCATCAAGGAGTACGAACACGGACGCGAGGCACTGGCGCTGCGACGCGGTGTGAACGTGGCGACGAAGGCCCAGGTCAACGGAGACGTGACCGGCGTCCTGGAGCACTTCGCGAGCTACGTGGGCCTTGCGCTGGCGGATTGTGCGGCGCGTCTGCGGCGCCACCAAGACACGGAGGACCGCCTGCCGTGGATGATGCTCCGACCGCCCGACGAAATGGACAGACTGATCTTCGAGGCGGTCGAAAAGCACGGCAGCGCGACCAGTCCAACGGTCCTGGCTGCACTGCCAGAGCCTCGACCACCGCTGCGAACGCTGCAGCGCCGGCTGCAGAAGCTCGTCCACGAGGGGCTGCTTGTGAAGCACGGCGGGCGCAAGGATGCCTTCTACCGGGTGGCCGAGCGGTTCTGAGACGCGAGCCTCAACGCCATCTTACCGCCGCACGATGGCGGATACCCTGCCCAGACCAGGCGACCATAACCTCTCGTCATCCCAAGACATCTTCGTGCTCTCTGTTGATTAACCGGGCGGTGTTTCAAGTGGACGACCGTGAGGCAAATCTACTCCACGCTAATCAGCGTGTTCGTTTGTTGAACAGAGCCCCGAGCGCTTCATGGCGGTCGGGGCTTTTGTTTATCCGCGTGACGACGCGCACTTGCGCACCCCCGCCCCGTCCGCGCCGATCTCCACCGTCGAGCACGGAGAGTCCGAGCACCTCGCCGAGGCCGTCTCCAGGGGCTCCGGGCGCCGATTTTCTCCGATCGCGGTGCGGCCGGAGACAGAGAGCGTTTGACTCAACGGAGAAATTGTTTAGCAGACGGAGAGAACCGGGCCTTCGAGGGCCGAACTTACAAAACGTCCGCGAGCGCCCTGCCGGTCTGCGAAGCGCCTGTCGTGACAGGCATTTTCGGCGCTGGCTGCTAAACAAAGGTCGCTGGCACGGTTCGCGCCGAGCGCGCACGGTAGCAACCTCGTGACGAACCGCAGCAGGCGCGGAGCACGAGTTGGCTCAAGAAGGCTCTTGTTTATGAACGTCGCGTCGGTTATAAACCTCTCATGCCTCGCCCCAAACTGCTCAGCGACGACGAAGTCCTTGACGCCACCCGGCGAGTGATCCGGCGCCGGGGCCCCGATGGCGCCCTGCGCGTCTGGGCGCTGCCGCGC
>CAYXQW010000509.1:0-2194 GCA_964466695.1 uncultured Bdellovibrionales bacterium | reverse complement strand
CTTCATGGCGCCCGAGCAGCTCGCGAACAAGGTCCTCGGCCCCTACACCGACGTCTTTGCGCTCGGGGCCTTGCTCTACAATGTGGTCACCGGCGAGCTGCCGTTTCAGGCCACATCCCCGCTCGGTATCTACCACCTTATAAAGAGCGGCGATCTGACGGACCCTGTAGAGTATGTGCCCGATCTCACCCAGACCTTCGAGCGCTGCCTCAAGCAGTGCCTCATGCCGCGGCCGAAGGAGCGCTTTCAGAGCGCCCTCGAGGTGCGCGCGCTCTTGACGCAGGTGCTCGATACCTATCACGCGAGCGATCTGCGCGACGAGCTCGCGGCCTTCATCCGCAACCCCACGCGTTATGCCGAGAAGGCGCGCCAGGAGGCGTCGCTGCGTCTCCGCCGGGAGCTCGATGCGGCCCTGGCTCGACAAGACGAAGCGGAGGCGAAGCGCGCGCAAAGACAGCTCGCGCGGGTTGGAGTTTCGACCGGCGTGCACGAGGTTTCGACGCTCATCAAGAGGTCACGGTTGCGACGCGGTCTTCGGGGCTTGCTCGTGGCCGGAGCGACGCTCGCCGGGGCGCTGCTCGTGCTCGTGCTCGCGAGCCCGGAGCGTCGTGCGGCGCTCGTCGCCCAGCTCTCCTTGGTGCTTAATTGATCAGGGAGAAATCGACGTTGACGTTGTAGTGGATCGTGAACACCGAGCCTGCGATCCCGCCCGCGAGCTCTACGACGTTGACGCGCTCGACCGTCAATCGATAATCACCGACGCTCGGGAGCTCGGAGATGGCGATGCCATCGTAAGAGCCGCCGTCTTCGGTGAGGACACGCTCGACTGCGCGCTGGCCGTGGACGCGCAAGCGCACCTCGTCGGCGCGAATGCCGTCGGTGGTGGCCCACTTGACGCGCAAGTTCGGGCCGAAAGAGGCGCGGTTCATGGCGCCGGCCTTGGGATCGAGGATGCGGTGGGGGCCGGGGCCTTCGAGCTTGGCCGTAAGCTCGTCTCCGGAAGATTCGACGCGGAGCTCGAGGCGGCGGCGATAAGCCGACATGCTGGCACGGTATACCCCTTCGCTCTCGTACTCGGCGGTGATGATCTCGCCGGTTTTGCCGTCGCGGAGCTCGACTATGGCCCACTCTACGGGGGCATCGTCCTTGTCGTGGACCGTCACCGTGACGCGCATGCGGTCGCTGTCGCCGACCTCATACTCCGCGCTCGCCTCGACTTGGAGTGTTTTGCTGCCGCTGCCCGGATCGGTGTAGCCGCACGCCATGAGGCCTTGCGCACAAAGACCGAGGGATAAGATCTTCATGGAGAGCCGCATGCTTTGACTAGCCGAAGAAGAGGACGCCGACGCCGGCGACGATCGCCGTATTGTCGGCGGCGTTGAAGATGAGCCACCTTTGGATGTCGACGAAGAGGTTGAGCGCGATGTCGCGTTTCAAGATGAGCTCGAGGCCGGGAGTTATGTGTGCGCCGCCCACGTTCGGATGCGCGAGGAAGACCGCGGAATTGTTGCCTCCATTGCAGGCGATGCCGGTTATGTCGCACGTCTGGTCGGATGTGCTCGCGAAGCTCATGAGGCGCAGAAAAGAGAGGCCTCCTTGGATATATGGGCGAAACTGATCGGTGAGGAAGACGTAGCGCACGCCGATTAAGCCCTGCACTCCGAAGATGGTGCCGAGGTTCTTATGTGCGGCGTAATCGAACTGCTCGTCGAGGGTGGCGGTAAGATCGTTGCGGCCAAGGGGGAACTGCAAGAAGCCGACATTGACGCGGCCCGAAAACCAGAAGTGGTCTTCGTCCATCTTGAAGTTGGTCTCGCCGCCGAAGCGGACCCCGTTGCGCACACGCAAGGGGAGGCGATCCCCCTGGAGGGATGCCCCTGTGGTCTTGTCCACCACCGTGGGTTGCGAGATGAGCCAGTAACCGACGTCGAGCCCGAAGGCGCTGTTTTGATATTGCGCCGAGGCGCTCGCGGAGCAGAGCCCGATCGCGGCCGCTACGGACGCTATCGTGAGGTATTTGCGCATGGGAGAGGTGCTAGACCGGTTGTCGTGAAAAGTCAAACGCCCCCCGCGCGGGGGGTCATGCCCCGCAGAACCGCGAACCGTGAGGGAGCGGCCCTCTGCTTTACCTAGCCGCTCCCTCACGGTCGCGGTTCTGTTACGATGCCTTGAGCTCTTCGCTCTCCGGGGGGGG
>CAYXQW010000508.1:0-2195 GCA_964466695.1 uncultured Bdellovibrionales bacterium | reverse complement strand
CTCGGTGTTCATGGTGGCGATGGTGAGCTCCGCGTCGGAGGTGCGCGTGAGCGCCGAGACCTCGCGATCGAGGTTTCGGCGCCATAGCTGCGGCAAGGGCTCCGAGACTAAGACCTTGAAGTTGCCGTAGCTGTAGTCGACGATCCCCGTGATGTCCCCGAGGAAGACGTCGCCGACCTCGACTTTTGGGAACGAGGCGCCGAGGCTGTTGGATAAGATGATGCGCTCGGGGTTGGCGTCGGTCTTTGTCAAGACCATCCCGCCTCGGGCGCTCCGTGAGGTTGTGTCTTCGCCTTGGCTCGCCACCACCACCAGCTCGCGCGCCCGTGCTGGCGCTGGGGCGACCACCTGTGCGTCATGGATGGAGACGCGCATGCCCTCGAGGCTCTCGTAAAAATCGAGCCCGCTCGCCGCGGGGTCGAACGAGGTGGTGGAAAGCTCGAGGTTGGTGTTCTCCTCCATGGCGATGCGCTCGGTTGGCGGGCGCCGCTCGCCGCCATGGCCCAGCGTGATCGCGGCGGGGAGCACCTGCGCCGATGCTAGCACGATGATGCTCGGAGGCCTCGAGATCTGCGTTACGGTCAAGTTGTCGTAGGCGCGGCTCGATGGCGTGCAAGGCTCGCAAGCCGGGCGGTATTCGCTCACCTCGCCGCTGACTTGGAGCAGATCGCCGACCGCGACTGTCGGGGGGGTGCCGGTGAAGACGAACAGGCCCTCCGCGGTGGCGTCGCAGGCGTCCGGCGCGGGGTCTTGTATGTAGAAGCCGTGCGTGCGCACGGCCGTCACCACGCCCTGAAGATGCGAGACCGTCTGACCGAGGAGGGGTGAGCTGTGCCCGCGGCCTTGTACGCCGGCGATGCGATGCGGACCGGCCGCCGTCGCGTTGGGCGCCGGGGAGTGCGCGCTGCGGTTGGCCGCGCTGGTCGTCTCGCCGCAGCGCGTGTGCGAGCTCGCGATCGCCAGCAGGAGGATCATGTGTCGCTTATTCATGGCCGCGCACCATAGCACGCGTTTCCGACAGTTGCGGTGGGGGCGCTTGCCGCCGGCGAAGCTTTACCTCTATGTTTGCGGCATGCCAGCTCTCGTGCGCCGGACGCCGAGCGGGGAAGACAGCTACCCGCTCTTCAAGAGCATAACGCGCCTCGGCGCGGATCCCTCGTGCGATGTCCGCGTCGAAGGCGACGGGGTGGAGCCGGATCACGCGCAGATCGTGCGCGAGGGCGACGCCTTCGTGGTCGCGCTCACCGGCCGCGGGCAGCCGCTCTTTGTGAACGGCAAGAAGGAGAAGCGCGCGCGGCTGCGTGACGGTGATCTCCTGACCATCGGTCAGACGCGGCTTACGTTCTTGGCGCGCGAGCTTGTGGTCGCCGCGGGCGACGCGGATCGCCGTATGGCCGCGCTCTGCGATGCCTATCGAGAGATCGTGGTCTTCTCCGAGAAGCTCTTGCGGAGCCGCGATCTCGGGGGTCTCCTCACGACCTTGATGGACACGGTGGTGGAGCTCACCCGCGCCGACAAGGGCTTCCTCGTCTTGTTCGAAGACGGCAAGCCCGAGATCAAGGTGGCCCGCAACGTGCAGCGCGAGAACATCGACGGCGCCTTGCACGAGCTCTCCGACAGCATCATCGCCAAGGTAGTGCGCGAGCAGCAGCCCGTCATCGTGGCCGATGCCTTGAACGACAGCGAGTTTAGGGCCGCGACGTCGGTGCTCAGCTTGCGCCTCTGCTCGGTGATGTGCGTGCCGCTCAAGGAGGCCGGCGAGCTCTTCGGCCTGATCCACCTCGGCTCGAACCGCGTGGCGAGCTTGTTCGAGCCTTCCATGCTCGACACGGTCACGGTGTTCGCGTCGCAGGCGTCCTTGCTCATCCGTAACGCCATGGCGCTCGATACCTTGCGCGCCGACAACGCCGCGCTCAAGCAGGCGCTCTCCGAGAAGCGTTTCGGCGATATCATCGGCACCTGCACGGCGATGCAGGACGTCTTTCGCAAGATCCGCAAGGTGGCGCCCACCGATATCTCGGTCCTGATCTCGGGCGACACCGGTACGGGCAAGGAGCTCATCGCGCGCGAGATCCACGCGCGCTCGGAGCGCCGCGACAAGCCGTTCGTCGTGGTGAACTGCGGCGCCATCCCCGAGAACCTGCTCGAGAGCGAGCTGTTCGGCCATGTCCGTGGCGCCTTTACCGGGGCGGTGG
>CAYXQW010000507.1:1450-2199 GCA_964466695.1 uncultured Bdellovibrionales bacterium | reverse complement strand
CGGTGCTCGCCATCGACAACGGCGTCTTCGATGTGCTCGCCACCGCCGGGGACACCTTCCTCGGCGGCGAGGACTTCGACGAGCGGGTAATCGAGTGGCTCGCCGCGCTCTTCGAGCGTCAAAATCAGGTAGATCTGCGCCGGGACAAGATGGCGCTCCAGCGCCTGCGCGACGCGGCCGAGCGCGCCAAGTGCGAGCTGTCCGCGGCCACCACCGTCGATATCAACCTCCCCTTCATCTACACCACGGCCGAGGGTCAGGCCCTGCACCTGCAAGCCAAGCTCACGCAAGAGGAGCTCGCAGGTCTCGTGGACGACCTCATCGTAAAGACGATCGAGATTTGCGAGCGCACGCTCAAAAGCTCCGGCTTGCAAAAGACCGAGCTCGGCGCGGTGCTGCTCGTCGGCGGGATGACGCGCATGCCCCGCGTGCAAAAGGCGGTGGCGGAGTTCTTCGGTATGCCTCCCTCGAAGGGTGTCCACCCCGACGAGGCGGTCGCGCTCGGCGCCGCCATTCAAGGCCACCTGCTCGGCAGCGGCGACAGCCAGACGGTCTTGCTCGACGTTACGCCGCACAGCCTCGGGATCATGGTGCAGGGAGGCTTCTTCGATGTCATCATCGAGAAGGACACCACCATCCCGACGAGCGCCAAGAAGGTCTTCACGACCATCCGCGACAATCAGACGCAGGTGCGGATCGTCGTCTTGCAAGGCGAGCTTCTGCGCGGCGAGCAGAACGAGCTGCTCGGA
>CAYXQW010000507.1:320-1440 GCA_964466695.1 uncultured Bdellovibrionales bacterium | reverse complement strand
CTCGATGGTCTGCATGCGGCGCCGCGGGGTGAGGTCAAGGTCGAGGTCACCTTCGACATCAGCGCCGATGGCATCGTGAGCGTCTCGGCGCGCGATCTCGAGACGGGGAAGTCGCACGCCATAACGGTCACCGCCACGAGCGGCCTTATCGAGGAGGAGCTCGCGATGATGGCGGCAGAGAACGCGCAGGTGCTGCTCGCCTCGCAGGCGACCGACGTCTTCGAGGGCGAGCGGGTGGAGGCCATGCGGCTCTTGCGCGAGATCGAGCGCTTGTTGCCCGAGGCGCGGCCGATCGTCACCGGCACCGACTTCGGCGGTGCGGCGCTGCACAAGGCCGAGCAGGCGGTGCAGAGGACCCGCCGCGCGATCGACACGCGCGATCTAGACGAGCTGCGCCAGAGCCGCGACCCGCTCGAGCGCACCATCTCCTTGTTGCGCAGCGTCGTGGGCAAGCTCAAGACTTGAGAGGCGCGAGATGGGCAAGAGCCTCAAGCGTCGCGGCCTCGATTGCTACAACACCGGCGACCTCGAGGGTGCGGCCCGGTGGTGGCGCGAGGCGAGCGCGGCGGCGCCGTCGGACACCGAGCTTGCCGCCTACATCGAAGAGCTCGAGCAGGTAGCTCCCGGGCTCTTCGAGGCGACCCCGATGGTCAGCGCCGATCCATGGATCGAGAGCGCGGGTGACCTCGCACCGGCGCACGCGCGCGGCGGCGGCGGGGGCCTCGAGCTGGTCGTGACCGCAAAGGTGCAAGAGGAGAGCGAGATTCCTGTCGAGGCCTCGCTCGCGCAGATGCGGGAGCTTTTGACGCTCGATAACTTCTCGGCGGCCTTCGAGGTGGCGCGGCAGGTGCTCGCGGCGAGCCCGCGCCACGCCGAGGCGCTCGAGGTCGAGCGGCAGTGTCGCGCGCGGCTACTCGCGATCTACGGCGCAAAGATAGGCGACCTCACGGCGACTCCGCGGGTGTGCGTGCCGCCGGGCGAGGTGATCTGGCTAGATCTCGATCACCGCTCGGGCTTCGTCTTGGCGCAGGTAGACGGGGCGTCGAGCTTCGAGGAGATCCTCGAGGTTACGGGCATGGACCACGTCGAGACTTTGCGCATCTTGAGCGACCTCTTGCAG
>CAYXQW010000507.1:0-310 GCA_964466695.1 uncultured Bdellovibrionales bacterium | reverse complement strand
TTAGGGCTCGGTGCGCCGAGCAAGCTCGCGATCTTCCGCTTGTCCCCCACAGGTACGCTGCCGCGCCCGCGACCGCTTTCATCGTAGGCGAAGCCATCCACCACCGAGGCGAGCTCGACGAAGGAGAGGCTCGCCTCGCCCGGGCGCTCGCCGTGCGCCCAGGTGCTCAAAGAGAGTGGCTTCCATTGATGCTCGTCGTCGAGGCGGGGGTTGAAGAAAAAGACGCGCGTCTCCTTGGTGCGCGGATCTTGCTCGATGCGCTCTATGACTATCGCGTGCTTGGCTCCGGGGAGGGTGACCTCCACGGGCA
>CAYXQW010000506.1:0-2213 GCA_964466695.1 uncultured Bdellovibrionales bacterium | reverse complement strand
GAGATCGCCTTTGGCGGCGCGAGTTTCTCTTTGGGGATGGGCGCGAGCGAGAGCTTGCTCGGCGGCGCGAGTGAGCTCGGCGGTGCGAGCATGCTGGGGGGGGCGAGTGAGCTCGGAGGAGCGAGTATGCTCGGCGGCGCGAGCGAGCGAGCGCTGGCGATCGGAGGCCGAGCTTTGGTGGGAGCCGCGCACGGGCCTAACTGGAGCGGCTACGCGATCGCGCCGCGCTTACCCGGACCGCGCTCCGCGCCATCGGTCAAAGAAGAGCCGCGGGTGATGGCGCCAAAGAAGGTCTTGGCTAAGCGCCCGCGCAAGTCGGCGGCGAGTGCCAAATCCGCCGAAGTTGCGAAGAAAATGGCGAAGAAGACGGCTAAGAAGGCGCCTGTCAAGAAGACAACGAAGAAGACAGTCATCAAGCCAAAGACCAAGGTAGCGACCAAGCCGCGCGTGCGCACGCGGATCATCAAGGCAACCACGCCAAAGGCGCAGCATGTCACCAAGAAGACGACGGTGACGAAAAAACCGCCGCGTTCGTAAGTTCGACCTCGAGGAGCTTTTTCATGCCGCAGGGTTACTTGGCTATCGTGCTGCATGCGCACTTGCCTTTCATAAGGCACCCGGAGCACGAAGACTTTCTCGAGGAACGTTGGCTGTTCGAAGCCATGACCGAGACGTACATCCCGCTCTTGCAGGCCTTCACCAACCTGCTGCGGGACGGGATCGATTTTCGCCTCACGATGTCCTTCTCGCCGCCGCTCGTGGCCATGCTGCGTGATCCTTTGCTGATGCAGCGCTATGCCCGCTTTCTCGATCGCACCACCGAGCTTACCGAGCGTGAGACCGAACGCACGCGCGGCGACACCACCTTCAACGGTCTCGCAACGATGTATCGCGAGCGGCTCGCGAGCATCCGCGAGACGTTTCGGCGCTACGACGGCAATATCCTCGAAGGGTTCTTGGAGGTGCAGCGCGCGGGGATGCTCGAGCTCATCACCTGCACGGCGACGCATCAGTTCTTCCCCATGGCCGATCGGAACTGGGCCGCCATGCGGGCGCAGGTGCAGGTAGCCGCCGAGCACCACGAGACCCAATTCGGCCAGCGGCCGCCCGGAATGTGGCTCGCCGAGTGCGGCTATGTCCAAGGAGTAGACGAGCTCTTGCGCGAGGCGGGGGTCCGTTATTTCTTCGTCGATACGCACGGCGTGCTCTTCGCCGAGCCGCGGCCGGTCTACGGCATCTACGCGCCGATATATTGTCCGACGGGGGTCGCCGCCTTCGCCCGTGACCCCGAGAGCTCGAAGCAGGTCTGGAGCGCCCAGGAGGGTTACCCTGGCGACCCGCTCTATCGCGACTTCTACCGCGATATCGGCTTCGATCTGCCGCAAGACTACATCGGCCCCTACATTCACCCCGACGGCATCCGTATCCCCACGGGGCTCAAGTATTTTCGGATCACGTCGCGCACGAGCGATCACAAGCAGCCTTACGACGCGCCGGCCGCCTTGTCGCGCGCCGCCGAGCACGCGGGCAATTTCCTGTTCAACCGCGAGCGCCAGGTGGAGTATCTCGCCGAGCACATGGATCGGCCGCCGTTGATCGTCGCCCCCTACGACGCCGAGCTGTTCGGTCACTGGTGGTACGAGGGGCCGCACTTCCTCGAGATGCTCTTTCGCAAGATGCAATACGATCAGGCCACGATCGCCCCCATCTTGCCCTCGGAGTATCTCGCCGAGCATCCGACCAACCAGGTGGCGACGCCGGCGATCTCGTCATGGGGTTACAAGGGTTACGGCGAGGTTTGGTTGGATGGCAGCAACCACTGGATCTACCCGCACTTGCACAAGATCGCCGAGCGCATGACGGAGCTGGCGCGCCGTCATGAACGGGCCGACGGACTGCTGCGCCGCGCCCTCAACCAGGCGGCGCGTGAGGTCTTGTTGGCACAGGCGAGCGACTGGGCCTTCATCATGAAGACGGGGACCTCGGTGGAGTACGCCAACCGCCGCACCAACCTGCACATAAATCGCTTCAACGATTTGTACGAAGCCATCACCAGCGGCGCCGTCAACGAGCAATGGCTCTCGGATCTCGAGTTTCGCGACAACCTGTTTCCCTCCCTCGATTATCGCGTCTACGGGACTTGATCGGCCGGGCGCTCTTCGGCGCGCTTGGCCTCGCACCAGAGCGCGTCGAGCTCGGTCGGGCTCATGCCC
>CAYXQW010000505.1:0-2229 GCA_964466695.1 uncultured Bdellovibrionales bacterium | reverse complement strand
CACCATTAGCCTTATCATCACCCAAAGTTGCGCTTGTTAATATATATTGTACATTACCTGGTTCAGTGATTCTTGCTTTTAAACGTCGCATTAATAAAGAGGTTTCCATACCCGTTGCGCCACGATATATGTGGGCCTCATCAAGAACAATATAACGCAATTGTGCCCCGGAAAAGACATTGTCATCCTTGGGCCGTAACATCATATACTCCAACATCGAATAATTTGTAATCAGAATATGGGGCGGTTGCGTTTGCATAACTTCACGAGATATGACTTCATTTGGCAATGGATCAGTCTTGTTAAGACTACGGTAATCCGCATAAGCCTTGTTTTGCCTATGACGTGTATTACCATTATACAATCCGAAATAGATTTCTGGGCATGTGGCTAATAGTTTCCGAAGCCGTTTCATTTGGTCATTTGCCAGCGCATTCATAGGATAAATTATAATTGCTCGAACAGCACGTGTCAGAGTACCGGCAGCCTTTTCTTCCAATAACGCTTGCAATACTGGAAGCAAAAAACATTCGGTCTTTCCAGAACCTGTTCCCGTTGTTACAACAAGGTTATTGCCAGCGCATGCTCTTAGTAATGCTTGCTCTTGATGAGAATAAAGTGGGCGTTTAATTTTAAGCTCTTTTTCTTCTTCAGATCCACTCTCTAATGAAAGAAATAGTTTTGTTGCAACACCTATTTCTGTTAGTTCAAACAAACTATGACCGCTTTCAAAAGAGCTCCCCATATCAAGGTACGGTCCTTTGGAGATTGTATTCTGTTTATTTAGCTCTTCGCGAAATAGTTTTCGATATTGCGGATCTGCAAAAGAGAACGAAGTAGAAATATAATCAATAAAGCTTTGTTTAATATTATTTGATGCCTCAATAGGGTTAAACATTAGCTACCTCCAGTTTTTTTACCTCGTAGGTATAATAGGCCGGAACGTCAAAATCATGTCTACTATAGTTGAATAACTCACATAGATTCTTTGGGTCATAATGAATAATAGACTTCTTCTTTAAATCTACATACAATCCGTCGTTGTTCGGATCACGCAAAGCAATTAATTGTTCATTAATTATCCACATCCGAACGGGATTAACTTGTAGCCATGCTTTCCCATCAATATTTCGCTCCGAAAAAGAAAATCGATGTAACTCACCTTTATTGGTGAAGCATAAATGACCTTCGTAGCATGGATATTCTAACACTTCACCGTTAAGTGGTTTTTCACCTTTATATTGAAGTTCCCTTAAGATACCTGATTCAGGATTCAATTGAAATGGCGAGGATTTTCTTTTGTCTAACGTGTCCATAATGGCTCCGGTTACAATAATTTCATAGCCATCAAACTTAAATATAGCAGGGTCACCAACAATCAAAGTTGCTTGGAAAATATCTTTTTCGTCATTGACAAAGAAGCCATTTTCTTTAAGCTTTATTTTATAATCATAAATACCATCATCGAAAGGGAACTGGCGCTCAATTACGCAATCAGAACTATCTAGGCGATATTGAGCAACTTCATATCCGTGTCGAGATAGATAAAGCATAAAGTGGCTTTTAGGGTCTCCAATATAATTATTATCTGGGCACCATAGTAACGAGCTATTTTCATATAGGAGGGGAGCAGTTTCAAAGCATGGACTAAATGCAATCTTAAACAAGCAAATATTTCCCACTTGTTCATCTTGTTTATTAATTTCTATTTGAACGATCTCGACAGCCTGATCCGGCTTTATTGACCTAATGATATTACCTAATTCTATACGCAAGCCGTCATAACGTCGTTGTCCGATTATTATTGAGCAAGTGTGACCCCATGGCGGATCAATTTCTAAACATGCGTGTATAGGGATATTCTTATGCCATCGAATTCGTGTTGAGCTTGGACTAACAGTCTGATCATCAAGGCGGCAATGCAGCATTGGAATTTCTATTAATAAATCGCCTTTACCGTAAGATATCCAAACCTTATTGCAATCATTATCAATTTCAAATGTATATCTCTCGGTATTCCTAGCATCCGTAATGTCTACTATACCATTACGATCCCTACCTACGATGTAAAACTCATTGAAGCCAATTGAGAAATTTTCTATTATAACATAATAAAGTACGTACTCGACCAGTTGTGTCATATTGTTGATAATAAGAATTTGATGTGGGTCTGCATTATCAGGCAATGGTATCCGCCACTCTTCATTTATATAATACTCTGCTAGTGGG
>CAYXQW010000504.1:0-2244 GCA_964466695.1 uncultured Bdellovibrionales bacterium | reverse complement strand
CCTTTGTCGGGGCTCGGCTCGGGGGAGTAGCGCGCGCGGACGAGCGCCTCGGTGAGGGTCATGATCGACTCGTAGGCGCGCATGGCGTCGCGGACCATCGTGAGCTTGTCGACGAAGACCTTGGTCTCGCGAAGCGGTTGGCGGTCGATGGGGCGGTAGAATCCCTCTTGGTGCTCGCGCGTGCGAAGCTTTGCGCGACCTTCGAGGTAGGCGCGCACGCGCTCGGCGAGCGGCGCTTTGGGGTCGTCGGGCGCGGGACTCCACGCGAGCAGGCTCGGGGAGATCACGCCTTGCCAGAGGATCTCGTCGAGGGCGGTGAGCTTGGGTGTCGGCCGCACGTCGATCTCGGCGCAGGCGACGACGGCCTGGGTCAGCAGCTCGGCGCGCGCGCGGAACGAGGCGGCGTCGAGCCCGCGTGTGTTGCGAAACTGCTCGACCATGCGCTCGCACTCGGCGGAGTCGGCGTAGTTTCCGTCCGCGTAGGCCTTGCACTCGCGCGCCTCGGCCTCCGCGCTGTAGAACACCTGCACGAAGCTCGTGCACCCGTCGGGGCCGCACGACGACTGCTTGTAGCGCACCTCGTCGTCGGACTTGCGCACGCGCCGGCACGTCTCGACCACCTTGCGCTCGATGTCCACCTTCGTGAGCGTCTCGCGCGTCTCGACGGTGGACTCGACCTCGACGCCGCACAGCTCGCAGATCTTGGCGCTGCAGACGGCGAGTGCCGCGCGCTTGGCGTCGTCCTCGTTCGTGCCTGCGCCCTCGCAGACGAAGAGCTTGCCGGCGCTCGTTTTTCGATCACCCTCGCGCGCCCAGGAAGGGGCGCTCGCCGCCGCGATCGCGGGGCGGGGAGCTACCTGGCCCCCGCAGCTCGCCGCCGCGAGGCAGAAGACCGCGCCAAGAGATAGCGTGAGTTGCTTCATGAGGGGCGACTTTACTGGGATCGAGGCACAAGGGCCAACCGTATTCGGCTTTTCGCTCGTCGCGAGCGCGGCTACACTGCGGCGCATGAGACCTTTCGCCATCCTCGCGCTCTTGCACCTCGCCGCTTGCGCCGCGCCGCGCGCTGGCGCCGCCGCGGAGGAGCTCCTCGAGCGCGGCGGCGACCTCTCCTTGATCGATGCCGATAAGACCGGCGTCTTCGTGGACACGACGAGCGTGACGGCCGTGGGCATGACCGAGGTGCCCGGCACGTCGCGGTTGCAGGCGGCCTACGCCCTGGTCGACGCGGTCACGCGCGCCGAGCTCGCGAAGGCCGTCGCCGTGGCCATCACGAGCCTCGAGCTCGACATCACCCGCAGCGACGCCGCGCCCGAGCTCGAGCGCTCTGAGACCGAGGCGACGCGGGCGCTCTTGCCGCGCCTGTCGTCGATGACGCGAGGCTACGCGCGCGTCCGGCGCGGCGACGAGGTGGTGCTGCGGCTCTGGGCGCGCGCCGAGGTGCCGCGTGCGGCGTTGCTCGAGGTCGTCACCGACGTGCTCCGCGCGAGGGGGCGAGAGGCGGGGCGCGCCGAGGAGGCGCTCTCGAGGATGTCCTCCGAGGTTGTGATGCCTCCGTAGGTGTCGCGCAACTGTACTTGTGTTTAGCTAGAGCGCATGTTAGGCGCGGAAGATATGGAGGGTCTCAAGATGCACAGCGCAAAGCTGAAGGTAGAAAAGGTAGAGGCTGGTCTGTTCAGTGACGAGTTGACTGTCGTCTTGAGGCTTGCGAATGGCGATCCCGAGTCTTTCGTCGTTCCAAGAGAGAAAGTCGATCCGACTGAACGACATCTACAGGTTCTCGTCGCTGATCGGGGGGCTACCAAATGGGCAGAAATCCCTTCCGTATATAGAGACGTCGTGCCGGTTTGTTCTGCGGATGTCATCTGTCTATGATCTTGTCGAACTCCGAGATTTTTCGAGCCCTCGACGAGAAGCGACTCCTAATTAGTCCAGAGCCTTCCCCGCGGCATCGTACCGACGACTGCGAGTGCCCCTACAATACGACCGCGATCGATCTTCGACTGGGTGAAGAGATTGCTTGGTTCAAGAGCGGCCTCGGGATCAACATCGACCTTCGGCGAGGGCAGTTCCTTTCGTTGTTTGGTCCAAATTCCGAGAGCAGAAAGATCACGAGCGATCAACCCTACTGCTTGGAACCGGGCAAGATGGTGCTCGGAAAAACCAAGGAGATAGTCGAGCTGCCGCTCGGAGTGCAGGGCCCCATTCTCGCCGCGAGAGTCGAGGGCAAGAGCTCATATGCGC
>CAYXQW010000503.1:0-2254 GCA_964466695.1 uncultured Bdellovibrionales bacterium | reverse complement strand
AGCGGTCGTGATCGCGAAGAGGTACGCGCAGGCGGCGACGGCGCCGCGCCGCGCTGGTGACGGCGCTCTACCGGCCGTAAAACCCGCGATGGCGCCGAGCGTCGCCCCGATGAACGCGAGCATGGTAAGCCCTTGGCCGATTGGGCCGTACATTCAATTGGCGTGGCACAGCTTGGGCTGGCAGGGCAGGCGCAAGGTGAACGCCGCGCCGCCCTCAGGCGCCGTGGGCTCGACCTCGACGTCGCCGTGGTGCGCGCGCACGAGGCTCCTGGCCATCACGAGGCCGAGGCCGGTGCCGCGCGCCTTGTTGGCGGAGGCGAAGGGCTGAAAGAGCTGCGCCGCGACTTCTTTCGATATGCCGGGGCCGTTGTCGGCGATGCGGATGAAGAGCTCATCGTCGCGCACGGTGGCGCGCACCCAGATGCGGGGGGTGTGATCTTCGCGGCGCTGCTTGCTGGTGGCGGCCTCGCGGGCGTTGGTGAGCAGGTTCTCGATCACGCGGTGCAGGCGCGCGGGGTCGATGGGAGCTTTGGCTTCCTCGACGCCGCCAAGATCGATGACGAGCTCCACCCCCGACTCGCGGAGAATTCTCCGCGGGTGCTTCATGACGGTCTCGAGGAAGTCCCGTACCCCGATCGACTCGCGGTGCAGCTCCATGGCGCCCGTGCGCGCGAAGTCGAGCAGCTCGACGAGCATGCGCGTCAGCCGCTCGGTCTCGCTCGACAGGGCCGTGAGGTCTTGCAGGATGGCCTCGGTGTTGTTGCCGGACCGTATGTGCCGGCCGATCATGTCACCGAGCAGGCTGATGGCGGTTAGGGGGTTTTTGAGATCGTGCGCGATCGCGGCCGTCATGCTGCCGATGGCGAGCAGCCGGGACTCGCGATCGTCGAGACGGCGGGCGAGCATCCGGGCGCGCAGGTGCGCGCGCAACCTGGCGTGCAGCTCCTTGAGCTCGAAGGGCTTGGCGAGGTAATCGTCGGCGCCGGCGGCGAGACCCTCGACGGCGGCCTCGCTGCCCGCGCGCGCGGTGAGCAGCAGCACGGGTATGGCGGCGAGGTCGGGGTCGGTCTTGAGCGCGCGACACAGGGCGTGCCCATCCATCCTGGGCATCATGACGTCCGAGAGGATGAGGTCGGGCTGGGCTTGCTGCGCGAGCGCCAGGCCCTCGATGCCGTCGGCGGCGGTCACGACGTGGTACTCGGTGGCGAGCCCGCGGGCGATGAGCTGGCGCAGATCGGGGTTGTCTTCGACCACGAGGATGCAAGGCGCGGAGGGGTCGATGGTGTCTTTGGCGAGCGCTTCGTCTGTTTGCGCGAGCATGGGGGGCGCGACGTCGGCGAGCAAGCAAGAGGCGTTGGTGTGAGCGGTGTAGCCGCCGCTCGCGAGGGTCTTTTGCCGGGTCTCAGCGACCTTGTCTTCGTGCCGGCGCGGCGTGCGCCGACGCTCGGAGGGAGGGGTGGGCTCGCGTGGCAGCTCGACGGCGAAGATCGAGCCCTCGCCCGGCCGACTCGACGCCGCGATGGTCCCACCGTGCAGGCGGATGAGCTCCTTGGCGAGCGCGAGGCCTAGCCCGGTGCCCTCGTGGGGGCGCGCGGGTGAGTTGTCTGCTTGGTAGAAGCGCTCGAATACGCGGCTCAAGTGCTCCGCGGCGATGCCGACCCCGTTGTCCTCGACGCTGAAGCGGACGGTGTGCTGATCGTAGCTCGCGCGCACCAGGATCTCGCCGCCCGCGTCGGTGAACTTGATGGCGTTAGACAAGAGGTTGGCGGCGACGACGTCGAGCTTCTCGGGGTCGAACAAGGTGTCCGGCAGGTTGTCCAGGCCCTCGTGCGTGAGCGTGAGGCCTCGCGCCGCGGCGTGGGGCGTGGCGGCGGTGATGAGGGCTTGGAGCTGGCGGCCGAGGTTTCCCGCTACGAGCTTGAGCTCGACCCTGCCGGCCTCGACCTTGGTGATGTCGAGGATGGCGTTGACCTGGCGCAGCAGGCGCTGCGCGTTGGCCTGCATGCTCGCGAACGTCACCCGCGTCGCTTCGTCATCGCTCTTCTCGATGAGCTCGGTGAGCGGCCCCAAGATCAACATGAGCGGTGTTCGCAGCTCGTGGCTGATGTTGGCGACGAAGCGGGTCTTGGCCTCGTCGAGGGCCTTCAAGTCCTCGTTGGCGCGCTCGAACTCTCGTCGCAGCTCGAAGTCGCGCCATCGCCGTCGCGCGTTGGCGTTCGCGGCGAAGGTGGCGAACACGCAGCTCGCGGCGAGG
>CAYXQW010000502.1:0-2260 GCA_964466695.1 uncultured Bdellovibrionales bacterium | reverse complement strand
GGTCGTTCCTCTTGAGGCAACCATGCCGAAAGAGGCCATCAGCAACATCGCGAGAAAGCTCAAAGATAACGGACTTGTGGGAGACATTACGGATTATTTGGTGGGAAACATCGTTATATTTGGACGCTGTCTCGACGAGAAGACCGCCTCCGCGCTCCAGCGAGAACTATCGGAGCGCAACATTAAATCCAAGATACTAGCTCTTCGCTGGGTAGAAACCGATATCTGAGAGGTGATCTCATGTTGTTGGGCGAACGGACCTTAGAGCTAATGAGTCCGCCAATGGAAGGCGACGATGTCTTCGAGCTGCAGGTGCCTGTCGTCGCCTTCGGCGAGAGAAACAACCCCGTGCCGTGTGATGGCAAGTTCGGAAGCTCGACCGAGAAAGCCGTCAGGCGCTTTCAGAAGACCTTTTCGCTCGAAGAGACCGGCAAAGCAGATGCGACCGTCGTGCGTGCTCTCGAGCAGTGGACGGCGAGCAGCAAAGCGGTGATGGAGGAGTTCCTCGAAGGCTATAAGTGCAAGCACGGCAATGTCGCGGGCCTCCACAAGACCTCGTGTGACAAGCTGTGGGCTGACTATATCAAAGATCAGGTAGACCTGACCTCCGGCGCCAAAGCCGGGGACGCGCCTATCTGTGCTGGCTTCGGTAATGGGCTGACCAAGGTTGTGCTCACCAAGCACCCGAGAAATCCCGACAATACCTTATCGCGCAAGGGCACCTACGATTTCTTGGCCTACAAGAACCTCGCCGAGCACGATGGCATCGATAAGATCTTGTTTTGGCTGATCATGGGCGTGTTGAAGATCTATAACACGAGCTCAATTCAGGTGAACAACGGCTATCGTTGCCAATACAAATATTGGAGGATCAACAAAGACTCCTACGGCGCGGCCTCTATGGATAACCACACCGGCCATGCTGTAGATTTCCTCCTGCCCGGAGCTACTATCAAGAGACCGGATGGTAGTTGCCTCGCGGTTTCGCGCCGAAAGCGACGACACTGCGATCAGATACGCGATGACTTGAAAGACTGCGGGGTCGTCGAGACCTTCGATCCTGCGCCCAAGAACAGACCTCGCACCGAGCCGCGCGCTGCCGCCAAGACGTGGGTGCACCTCGACACGACGGTGTACGAGCGGCATGTCTACGTCAAAACCTGGGCCGACGCCGTCTTGGGCCTCCGCCTTGCTCCTTCATGCTCCCTCCCCATCGATCTCGGGTTTTCGACCGACGTAACGCTCGCTACGATCGAGAAGTGCCTCGGGCACATCGAGAAAGATAAGCGTGGCGGATACTATCCCATCGGCGCCAATACTATCTGGCACGGCGGCGTGCACTTAAAGCCCGCGAGCGATAGTGAGGTCTTCGCGGTCCTGCCGGGGAAGATCATCGCGGCTCGGCTCCCCGCCGACAAAGACCTGGCGATCAAAGAGTACGGCAGCCGCAATTTCGTTCTCCTCGAGCACAAGCACAAAGAGCAGACCTTCTTCTCACTCTATATGCACCTCGCGAACATCCCTCTCTCGAGCGATAACGAGGTGATAAAGAAGATCAAGTGGCTCGAGGAGGGAGATCTCGACGCTTTGAAGAGCGGCGAGGTCGTCAAGCTCGACCGAAAGGTCGCCGCGGGCGAGCTGTTGTGGCGAAGCGGCGAGTATGGGTGGGGCTCGTCTCGAGCGAAGCTCCTGCACTTCGGGGTCTTCTCGGAGACCAATATCCTTGACCAGCTCGGCTCGGCCTCCTCCAGCGCGAAGATCGACTGGCTCGTCGTCGAGGATAGCGGCGACAACTACAATGTCGACACCGCCGCCATCACGAGCCTCTTCCCAAAGGAGATGTGGGAAGACGAGAACGTCACGATGTCGGAGCTCATCCGGCTCTACCGTGACAACCCCGAAGGCAACGCGGCGAAGCTGCGGTTCTCCGCCTGCAAGTTCGTCGACGAGTGGGGGATCTCGGACCTCGAAGCCGTGGCGAAGGCGCTTGCGAGCCGCGGGTATTGGCTGCCGCATCAAGAGCGCGACATCGAGCCCTATCTGTTTTGGCGCGAGGCGCGCGACAAGGGCGTCGATCTACCCGCCTCACCGCACGTCTGGCACTACCATCCGTTGATCTTGCTCGGGCTTATCGCCTCGCTGGACGTGGGCGCGATCGGCTAGTTTCTCTGCACAGCACTGACGATCTGTGATTTTCCGTGGCAACCTTGGCGACCTTCGTGGTAGGCAGCGAGGGCATTTTTAGTGTTCTGTCGAGAGG
>CAYXQW010000501.1:0-2269 GCA_964466695.1 uncultured Bdellovibrionales bacterium | reverse complement strand
AACACGCGAGCAGGAGCCGCCCACCACCGCCAGCGTCACGATGAAGTGCTTGCCGCGCGCCGACGGCGAGCCGCCGATCTCGGAGTCCGAGGTGCAGAAGATCGTCGCCGCCGGGGTGGAGAAGCTGAGCCCCGAGAACGTGGTGTTCGTGATGCGCCTCGTCGGGAGCCTGACTCGCGTCGCGCCGCCAAAGCCCGGGCCGATCCTGGGTGCGCGTTTTTCGACTAAGACCATGAACATCATCGTGATCGCGGTGGGTGCGTTGCTCGGGGTCTTGTTGTTGGCGCTCATCTTCTCGCAGCTCCAGCTCCGCTCGGTGCGCGGGAGGCTCGTGCGCCTGCAAAACGAGATCGCCAAGGCGCGTAAGAAGTCCGCCGACGCCTTGCAGGTCTCGCCGGATGCTTCTTAAGTCTTAAGTGCAAGGATGCACCCGTTCTTCGATCCCTTAAACGACCGCGAGACCATGCTCCTGCTCACCGCAGCGACGGTGGGGGGCAGCGAAGAGACGGCGGTCTTCGATTATCTGCCCGCAAAGAGCCGCGAGCGCGTGCTCGCTAAAGCACAAGCGCTAGCGTCCATCCCCAAGGACAAACGCGTCCAGTTCGTCGTACACGTAATGAAAGACGAGCTGCGCGGGAGAGGCACAAGCGGCGTCGACAAGATCGATGCGTCGTGGCTCTTGCAAGGCCTCAAGGGCGAGAGCCCGCGGATCGTCGCCGCGATCTTGGTGGGGATGCCCACCTCGGTCATCCGCGCGGTGGTCGCGCGCCTGCCGCAAGGTATTCGCAAGCGCTTGCCGCCGAAGGAGTCCCTGCGCGCGGTGAACGCGGAGATCTTGTGCTCGCTGCGGCAGCTCTTCGCGGCGCGATTTTGTACCATGCCCGAGCCGCCGCGGCGCGGGTTCGGCTTTCGTGACTTGATCCAGCTCGATCCTTCTGAGCTCTCAAAGCTCGTGCGCGATCTCGGGCTCATCGAGCTCGGGCAGGCCTTCGCCTCCGTGGGCAAGATGGCGCTCTCCGAGCTCTGTCGCCGCCTGCCGCGCGAGAGCGCCGAGGAGCTGGTGGCCGCCGTGCGCAGCGCCTCGCGCATCGATTTGCCGGACATAAAAAAAGCGCAGCGGTTCTTGTCGCGCATCGTGGTCAACTTCTCCGACACCGAGGAGTTCTTCCGCAAGGCCGGGCTGTGGCGCCTAGCCAAGGCTTGCGCGCGCGAAGACGAGGGCTTTTGTCAGGCCTTCGCGCAAAGGCTGCCGCGCGAGATCGGCCTGCTCTTCCTCGAGCTTCTGGGCAAGGCGCGAGAGCTCGAGGAGGAGGACGAAGAGGCCGCGCGGCGCTTGCAAGACTCGGTCCTCTGTCGGCTCGGCGTGCTCGCCGAGCGCGCCGAGATCTCTCGCCAGTGGTCGGAGCTCGAGCTCGTCTTGCACGACCCCGCGGTGCTGCAACCCCCGCAGTGAAGACCCGCGCTACCGCTCGACGAGCACCTTCTTCTTACCGAGCTGCAAGAGCCGCGGGCGCAAAAACCAGGACGGTGGCATCTTCGCAGAGGCGTATTCTGCGTCGATGGTCTCGCCGTCGAGCTTGAACTGACCCTGGGCGAGCTGATTGCGCGCCTGGCGATTGGAGGCCGCAAGCCCGGCGCGCACGACGAGCGTCGTGGCCGTGATCCCGGCCTCCCGCTCCTCACAGGTGAGCTCGACCTTCGGGAGCGAGGAGAGATCGACCGTGGCCGCGCGCGGCACCGTGCTCGACGGCATGAGATCGGGGGGGATCGTGCGCTCCCCAAACGCGGCCTGCGCCGCCGCGTGCGCCGCGAGAGCGGCCTCCCGCCCGTGGGCGAGCAGGGTGGCCTCGAAGGCGAGGACGCTCTTGGCGAGGTTTATGGCTACGCCCGTCGCGCGCGTGGCGGCCGCGATCTCGTCTGTGGGCAAAAAGGTGAAGAAGCCGAGCATCCGCCCGACGTCGGCGTCGTGGGTGTTCACGAAGTACTGGTAATAATCGTAGGGGCTGAGCTTTTCGGGGTCGAGCCACACCGCCCCGGCCGCGGTCTTGCCCATCTTCTCGCCGGTGGCGGTGAGCTGCAACGGGAAGGTGAGGCCGTGCACCGTGACCGCCTCCATGCGCCGGACGAGATCCACCCCGGCCAAGATGTTGCCCCACTGGTCATCGCCCCCCATCTGCAAGACGCATCGATGCCGGCGATGGAGCTCGAGGAAGTCGTAGGCCTGGAGGAGCTGATAGTTGAACTCGATGAACGATAGGCCGCGCTCTAA
>CAYXQW010000500.1:233-2280 GCA_964466695.1 uncultured Bdellovibrionales bacterium | reverse complement strand
AGCCCGAGGTCACCTTCGAGCGCGGGCTTCAGCTCACCCTCGCGTGGTACTTGGAGCACGAGCCCTGGTGGCGCGGCGTCATGGACGGCAGCTATCGCGGCTGGATCGATCAACAATACGGGAGGAAGGACGAGCCATGAAGGTAGTGATCATCGGCGTCGGCGGCCAGCTCGGCACCGACCTCTACGAGCTTCTGACCGCGAGCGGCAAATCCCACGAGGTCATCGGGCTCGACCTGCCCGACTTCGACGTGGCCGATCACGCGCGCGTGCGCGAGCGCCTGCGCGAGCTACATCCCGACGCCGTGGTCAACATGGCGGCGTTTCACCGCGTCGACGACTGCGAGGACCAAGCCGCGCAGGCCTTCGCCATCAACGCCCTCGCCGTCCATAACCTCGCCTTGGCGTGTCGGGAAATCGACGCGGCGCTCATGCACTTCTCCACCGACTTCGTCTTCGGCGCAGACAAAGCGCGCGCGACGCCCTACACCGAGACCGATACCCCCGGGCCCGTGAGCGTCTACGGCGCAAGCAAGCTCGCGGGCGAGCACCTCGTACGCCTCGCGTGGCACAAGCACTTCGTCGTCCGCACCTGCGGCTTGTACGGTCGCGCCAAGAGCCAGAAGCAAGGCGGCAACTTCGTCGAGATCATGCTGCGCCTCGCCGCCTCCGGCAAGCCCATCCGCGTCGTCGACGACCAGCGCCTCGCGCCGACGAGCACCCTCGAGCTCGCCGCGCGCCTCGAGGCCCTCCTCCACACGGAGGTCTACGGCCTCTATCACCTCACCGCCGCGGGGAGCTGCACCTGGCACGAGTTCGCGCGGGCCATCTTCGAGCTCGCGAATGTCCCCTGCGAGCTTTTGCCCACCACCTCCGAGGCCTACGGCGCCAAGGCCGCAAGGCCGCGCTACAGCGTGCTCGCAAACGACGCCGCGCGCGCTCTCGGGCTCTCGCCCATGCGGCCCTGGCGCGAGGCCCTCGCCGATTACCTCCACCTGACCGGGAGACGCTGACCCATGACCGACAAGTTCCGCTTCATCCCGCAGGAGATCCCCGAGGTCTTGCTCATCGAGCACAAGGTCTTCGGCGACGACCGCGGCATGTTCACCGAGGTCTTTCGCGAGGGCGACTTCGCGGAGGCAGGGTTGCCGCGCTTCGTCCAGGAGAACCACTCCCGCTCCGCGCGCGATGTCCTGCGTGGGCTCCATTATCAAAACCCGCCGCAAGCCGTGGGCAAGCTCGTGCGCTGTCTTCGCGGCGAGATCTTCGACGTCGCCGTGGATATTCGCAAGGGCTCGCCCACCTTCGGCCGCTCGGTGGGGGTGACGTTGCGCGAGGGGGTGCCGCACCTCTTCTACGTGCCGCCCGGCTTCGCGCACGGCTTCTGCGTGCTCAGCGACACGGCCGACGTGATCTACAAACAAACGGGCTACTACTCGCCCGCGCACGAGGGCGCGATCCGCTTCGACGACCCAAAGCTCGCCATCGCCTGGCCGGTGCAAAACCCTGTGCTCTCGGAGAAAGACAAGAGCGCGAAGAGCCTCGCGAGCTCAGGCAACCTCTTCGTCTACGGAGCGACCTCATGAAGGGCATCATCCTCGCCGGCGGCTCGGGCACGCGCCTCCACCCCATCACCCTCGCCACCAGCAAGCAGCTCCTCCCCATCTACGACAAGCCGATGATCTACTATCCCCTCTCCACGCTGCTGCTCGCCGGCATCAGGGATATCTTGATCATCTCGACCCCCACCGACCTGCCCCGCTTCACCGCCCTGCTCGGCGACGGCTCGCGGCTCGGCGTCTCGCTTCGCTACGCCGTGCAGCCGAGCCCCGATGGGTTGGCGCAGGCCTTCGTCATCGGCGAGTCTTTCCTCGCGGGCGAGGGCTGTGCCCTGGTGCTCGGCGACAACCTCTTCTATGGCCATGGGCTCACCGGCATGCTGCAAGGCGCGGCCGAGCTCAAAAGCGGCGCGCTCATCTTCGGCTACTACGTCAAGGACCCCGAGCGCTACGGCGTGGTCGAGTTCGACGCCGACGGGCGGGCGGTGA
>CAYXQW010000500.1:0-223 GCA_964466695.1 uncultured Bdellovibrionales bacterium | reverse complement strand
GCCACCGCGCCATCGCGCTCGAGGAGAAGCCCGCGCACCCCAAGAGCCACTACGCCGTCCCCGGACTCTACTTCTACGACGCCGAGGTCGCGAAGATCGCCAAGTCGCTTACGCCCTCGCCGCGCGGCGAGCTCGAGATCACGGATCTCAACAAGGTCTACCTCGAGCGCGGCGCGCTCAAGGTCGAGCTTATGGGCCGCGGCATCGCCTGGCTCGACACCGG
>CAYXQW010000499.1:0-2284 GCA_964466695.1 uncultured Bdellovibrionales bacterium | reverse complement strand
GGCTTTGCCATGATATTCGTGTTCGCAATAGCGGCTTTTCTGCTTGTAAGCTCGGAGCTTTCGGAAGTTCTGGTATGGGTGATACTTATTGCGCTGGCATTGGCGATATTTATAGCTTTTGAAAGGCTGATGAGTGTAAAGGCCAACAAGGCTTACGACAGGATAGATGTTTAACTATATTGGCGGAAAATCTCACGGTTTTCCGCCAGTTTTTCTCGCCCAGCACTAGGGAAGCACTGATTAAATGAGATATGCGGGATTGACGAGATGGTTTTGAGTCATGCAAGGAACGAAACCGTACATTGCAGCCGCTTAAACAACGGCTGCAATAGCGCTCAGCGTGGCCGATTGAATGATAACGGATGCGCCCAGCAAACCCTCAAGCCCTGTAACGTTTGAGCCGGGAGCAAGCTGCACCGAATACGTGTAATTGCCCGGTTCCACATCCTTATCGAGGTACCTGAACGCATGCGTTAAAGCCACGGAAGCGCCTACGCCAGGCGTAACGGTGAATGCAGATACAGGGCCGAGAGGTATAGTGCTTTTACACGAATTTCTCACCAGATAGAAGTTAAGCTCAGCGTCAAATGCCAAATCGTCTATGCTGATGTCGGCGATAAAAGTCAAAAGTACGCGCAGTTTCCGGCGGGAGCGGCCTTCTTCCGGTAAGGGATCTGTCAGGGAATCATCCGCATCAACGTTTACTGAGATAACATTGACAGGAACGGGCAGTACATATACCGTACCCTCAGTGACAGTGAATGGGCCGGCGCTGCCTGATACTGCGTTTAAATTTTCGAGGCGCTGAACGGGAAAATCATAACAGCAGTCCGGTATATTCCTGTTTTCCTTATTCTCATCTTCGTTTCCGAAGTTATCTTTCATATTTTTCACCTTCCGATCGTATGCAGAGCTTATACAAAGGCCGCTATGGCGCTCAGCGTGGCCGAGTTTATGGTAACGGATGCGCCCAATAAGTCTTCTTCCCCTGTAACGGTTGAACCGGGTGCAAGCCGTACGGAATACGTATAATCGCTCGGTTCTATGTCCTTATCCAGGTACTCGAACGCATGTGTAACAGCCTCGCGAAGGTCTATGCCGGTCGTAATGACGAAAGTTGGCAAAGGGCCGATAGGCATAGTGCCTTTACATGAGCTTCTCACCAGATAGAAGCTAAGCGTAGTGCTGATTGCCAAAGTGTTTAAGCTGATATCGGCGATAAAAGTCAAAAGCACGCGCAGGCTGCGGCGGCAGCAGCCTTCTTTAAGGCGCGGGTCTATCCGGCATTCGTCAGCATTAACCGGTACCGACACTACATTAACAGCCTGAGGAAGTGTGAATACCGTGCCTTCAGTTACAGTAAAGGGACCGGTGCTGCCTGATCCGAGGTTTAAGTCTATAAGACGCTCTGCGGGAAAACAGCAGCAGCGGTCCGGTACATTTTTAGATTTTGTATTTTTATCTTCATTTCCGAAGTTTTCTTTCATAATTATTACCTTTTCGTTTGATTCGAAAGAAGGCTTCGGCAATGGAAACGGACGCTATTGCCTGTACCTTCTTATGTTATCATCATTTGGTGTATTAAAAAATATGTGAAAGAATATACTTATTCACTGATCCGCAGCATAACCCAATTAGAATGCTTCAATATAAAAGGCAGTGAAAAGTATAAATGCAGCTTTGTATTGTCAAATTAAGCGTGTTAATTAAGCATTTTTACATAGTCTAATTATCTTAAAATAAAGCTTCAGCATGTAAGATCGTTGTTTCGCATTGAAAAGGTTTTTTAAAATCGAATAAATACAATCAAAATTCTATGAAAGCATCGTTATTAAAATAATATAAAAATGCTTCAAATAAATCCATATCGGTACAACATGAGTTTTGTTGTTTGGCATTATCAACGATATCCTGAATATCTTGAATACCTAATATATATTTTAGATTATTTTCTTGCGCGAATTTAGGTTTTTCTTCCGCATCATCTTCTACATCATCTGGGTCAAGAACACTACACATTGTATCTAAAGTCCATTCCTCTTCTCTTCCCATGAATAATGCATAGTTCCAATCGAAATTTTCACTCTTCAGCAAAACATCACTAAGTTTAAGAAGTTCGCCCATTATAACCACCCTATATGAAACTAAGAACGTATCGCCCCGTGTGTTTGTGATTACAGCAAAGAGCCCGCATCTACGTTGAAAAAGGCGGCAAACGCCTTCAGCTCGATGTCGGTCACAAAACGCTCCCCGCTCTCGATCTGCTGTATGGCGTTTTTGCTCA
>CAYXQW010000498.1:0-2288 GCA_964466695.1 uncultured Bdellovibrionales bacterium | reverse complement strand
CGCGTGGTGCTCCCGGCAAGCTCGGCGTTTTTGGCCACGCCGATGACGCTCTCGATGGCGAGGTAGAGCTCGTTACGCGCGTGGGCCTCGGCAGCAGTCGCGGGCGGCACCGCCGCGTGCGCGGCCGCAAGCTCCGCGAGGTGCTGCTCGGCGTGCGCGATCTTGGTGTGTAGCCGCGCTCTCCAAGCGCTCGTCTCCTCGGCGCGACTCACGAGGCTCACGACGAAGGGGATGAGGCCATCCTCCGCGACCTTCGGGTTTTGATCGAGGGCGGCCTCGAGCAAGAGCTCCTCCGCGAAAGCCGAAGCTGCGACCGCCTTCGCGTAAAAGCCCGCGGCCGCTTGCACCTTTTCGGCCTCGTCGCGTACGCGGCGCGCCTCCTTGGCCTCCCGAGTGGCGCGCTCGTCCGCACTCTGCGCGAGCACCTCGCCCGTGACGGCGACGGGCCCACGCGCGAGGAGCCCGCGCCCCCCGTGCGCCTCTTTTTGCAGCTCTGCCTCGCGATGGAGATAACGCGCGCTGTCTTGCACGTAGTAGGCGCCCTCGGCCACGGTGGCCACGAGGCCTACGACCCCGACGAGCTTCACCCCGACCAACACCCCTCTGGCGCTGAGGCTACTCGCCGTGCCCAAAACCCCACGGCTCGTGTGCAAGATCTCGAAGACCCCCGCGGCGTTCTTCTCCACCTTGAGACCCGCCGCCGCCATCTCCGTCGCGCCCACGACCTCGCCTTGCGCGAGCCTCGCGAGCACCCTCTCGGTGACCCCGTTTGTGCCCGGCGCCGCGACCGCGCCCATGCCTGGCGTAGTCATGGTGCGCGGCGCGGCCTCGGCGACCACAGTGACGCGCACGGGCGCGGCCTTCCCATCCAGAACCTCGAGCATGCCTTGTCGGAGCTTCGCGGCGGTCTCGTTCAATTCACGAAGACTCTCACGAACGCCGCGCGCAGCCTTTGTGTGCTCGGCTGTACCCTCGACCGCGGCGGCAAGCTGAGCACGGGCTTTATCGAGCACCGCGCATCGATCCTTATACTCGCCCGCGAGCGAGCTATCCCCGAGCGCGCGCGCCGCGTTCTGCACGCCCTCGTCGAGCCCACGCGGCATCTGGCCTTGCTCAAAGTATTTGAGCGCGATGTTGATCTGGATCTCGGGCGGCATCGAGGTGGAGGCCGGAACCGGAGCGGGAACGGGAGCCGGAGTCGAGGCCGGAACCGGAGCGGGCGGCGTGACGGGAGGTTCCGTGGGCCGATTGGCC
This sequence comes from uncultured Bdellovibrionales bacterium, assembly GCA_964466695.1. Taxonomy (GTDB): domain Bacteria; phylum Myxococcota; class XYA12-FULL-58-9; order XYA12-FULL-58-9; family JAFGEK01; genus CAYXQW01. The sequence goes on along the minus strand of CAYXQW010000498.1, from coordinate 1,034 downwards.
GCGGCGACGCCTTTCTCCCAGAGCCTCTGCACAGTACTAGTGGTCCTCCTACGCGCCGCCTGCACACCACCGTCAGGCTTCGCGGGGGCGCTCGGTGTGGCGGCGGGCGGTGGCGTGACGGGAGGGATGGTGCGATGCGCGGCGACTACGCCCTCGATCCACTCGTAGAGCTGGGCGTCCGTGGCGTTCGCGGGCGGCCTCGCCCCATGTTTGGCCGCACCGAGCGCGATACGCGCCGATCGCGGGAGCTCCGCGCCGTGCGTTTGCTCATAAAGGCGAACCTGCCTGGCGATCCTATCACCCAAAGTCGGTAGCGAAGAGCCCATGATAGCCTATCTCGACCACTATCCCGCACCGGCCCCACCATCAGCTACCTAAATAGTATCCGCGTTCTTGGCGCGCGGTTGCCCAAATACGCCCTTATTTCGAGTTTTCTTGCGCCTCTTCGCGATCTCTTCGGGCGAGCTTGCGCGCTTTAACGCACTTTACGTGATTTCGACTTGGAACCGCCCGCGGCCGCGCCCTAAATCGCCGCGTCCACTTGCCGCTGAAACGAGGCGAGATCACCGCAAACAGAGGTCGCACAAGCCTCCCTCAGAGCGTTCGCCACCTGACCCTCGTCGAGGTGGCTCTTGGCGCCGAGGTCGATCACGTTGGCGGCGATGGCCGCCTTGACCGCGGCGAACAAAGGACGCGGATCCTGCCGCACGCGCGCCCTTATCTCCGGGAGCATCGAAAGGACCAACCGATTGAAGCGAGCCTTCGCCTCCAGATAGGGATCGGCGATCCCGGTCAGCTCCCGGAGTCGTCGGTGATGTTGCGCGCCGCATCGAGGCTCTGGCGAAAAAAGCAGGGAACGCAGTCGAGGTAGGTGTTCATATGAGCGCTATGTCACCTTCGAACCTTTAGCGCTCGACTCGACCTCACGGATCTGAGCGCGCAGGTCCGCGAGCGCCTGTTCAAAGTATCTAGGCGGCCGACATCGATAATCGTGCAGATTGCGAAGACGCATTGCATGTAGCCCGATTATCTGC
>CAYXQW010000497.1:0-2315 GCA_964466695.1 uncultured Bdellovibrionales bacterium | reverse complement strand
CAAGGTGGTCTTGCCGGCGCCGTTCGGGCCGATGACGCCCACGATGCCGCCGCGCGGGAGCTTGAAGTCGAGCTTGTCGAAGAGGAGCTTGTCGCCGTAAGCCTTGCGAAGCCCTCGCGCCTCGACCACGAGCCCGCCGAGCTCTTGTCCCGAGGGGATGTAGATCTCGCCCGGCAGCTCGCGCCGCTCGCGCTGCTCGCGCACCATGTCCTCGTAGCGCGAGAGGCGCGCCTTGCTCTTTTGCTGCCGCGCCTTCTGCGACATGCGCACCCACTCGAGCTCGCGCATGAGGAATCGCTGCCGCGCCGACTCCTGCTTCTCCTCCACGGAGAGCCGCTTCTGCTTCTGGTCGAGCCAGGACGAGTAGTTGCCCTTCCACGGCACCCCGGCGCCGCGGTCGAGCTCCAAGATCCACTCGGCCACGTTGTCGAGGAAGTAACGATCGTGGGTGATGCAGACGATGGTGCCGTCGTATTGTTTGAGGTGCTGCTCGAGCCACGCGACGCTCTCGGCGTCGAGGTGGTTGGTGGGCTCGTCGAGCAGCAAGAGCTCCGGCTTCTCGAGCAGGATGCGGCACAGGGCCACGCGACGCCGCTCGCCGCCCGAGATCTTCTGCACGTCGGCGTCCCCGGGCGGACAGCGCAGCGCCTCCATGGCGTTGTCGATCATGCGATCGAGCTCCCAGCCGTTGCTCTGGTCGATCTTGTCTTGCAGCTCGCCTTGCTCTTCCATGAGCGCCTGCATCTCGTCATCGCTCAAAGGCTCGGCGAACTTGGCCGAGATCTCGTTGTAGCGATCGAGCACCTGCTTGATGCGCGAGAGCCCGAGCTCCACGTTACCGCGCACGTCGAGCGTCGGATCCAACTGCGGCTCCTGTGCAAGCATCCCAACGCGGACGGTGGGGTCCGGCTCGGCGTGCCCCGCAAACTCGCGGTCGAGGCCGGCCATGATCCGCAGCAGGGTGGACTTCCCCGAGCCGTTCGGACCGATGACGCCGATCTTGGCCTTGGGGAAGAAAGACAAGTTGATGCCTCGCAAGATCTCTTTGCCGCCCGCGGCCTTGCGAAGGTCCATCATCGTGAAGATGAATTTTTGCGCCATTACTCTTTCACCATAAAAAAAAAGGAGGCGCCCTCTAATATGGAGCGCCTCCCGATACCTTATCGATGAATGCTCGAGGAGCTCTAGCTCACCGGGCGCACTGCTTGCGCTTGCATCCCCTTCGGACCGCGCACGACGTCGTACTCTACGTCTTGGCCCTCGGCCAACGACTTGAAGCCGTCATTGAGAATGGCCGAAAAGTGGACGAAGACGTCTTCGCCGCCCTCGGCCGGAGTAATGAAACCGAAACCCTTGCTGTCGTTGAACCACTTAACTCTGCCTCGAGCCATGCTGCATCCTTCTTACGCTGCTTCTCGCAGCCTTTCCTTGGGACCGGCGCTGCCGATCGCGTTACCACATGCGCTCATGCCGGGCTCCTGGCCGCTCATGAGGCGCCCAACATCTGTAACTTGCTCTATGGAGCGATGGCAAGCGTCGCGATCCTGCTTTGTGCGCCGGGCGGGAGTTTGCTAGCAAGGCGAGCATGCGCCGCGCTGCGATCATCATCCCCTGTTACAACGAGGCCTCGCGGCTCGACGGCGAGGGCCTGCTGCGCCTGCTCCGCCATGACGATGTGCGCATCATCTTCATCGACGACGGCTCGCGCGACGAGACCCTCGCGCGTCTGCGGCAGCTCGAGGTCAAAGATCCGACGCGCATCGAGGTCGTGCACTTGCCGTGCAACGTGGGCAAAGGCGCGTCCGTGCGCTTCGGCATGCTAAAGGCCATCGCGGCCGGGGCCGAGGTGGTGGGTTACCTCGACGCCGATCTCGCGACGCCGGCCGAGGAGCTCTTGCGCATGTACGAGCTGCTCGAGGCGAACGAGGCCACGGTCTTGCTCGGCTCGCGCGTCAAGCTGCTCGGCTACGACATCGTCCGCCACGCCTGGCGCCACTACCTCGGCCGCCTCTTCGCCACCACGGCCTCCTTGACCCTCGGGCTGCCCGTCTACGACACCCAATGCGGCGCCAAGCTGTTTCGCGTCGGCCCCGCGCTCGAGGCGGCGCTCGCGCGGCCCTTTCACTCGCGGTGGATCTTCGACGTGGAGCTCATCGGCCGCTTGCACCGCGGGCGCGCGACCTTTCGCGAGGTGCCGCTATATGTGTGGCACGACGTGCGCGGCTCGAAGCTCGGGCCGCTCTCGGCGGCGCGGGCTGTCTTCGATCTTTTGGTGATCGCGGTGGTGCTGCGCTTCGGAGGAGCTCGATGTTCAT
>CAYXQW010000496.1:0-2319 GCA_964466695.1 uncultured Bdellovibrionales bacterium | reverse complement strand
GTGCGAGCGGCGAGGCCCCGCGACGGCTGGTCGTGCGTTCGTCCATCCCGACCGGCGAGGTCATGATCGGCGACTCGGTGGCGATCGACGGCTGTTGCTTGACCGTGGTCGACAAGGAGCTCGAGACCTTGAGCTTCGAGGCGGCCGCGGAGACCATCCGCCGCACAACCATCGGCAGCTTGCGCTCGGGGTGCGTCGTGCACCTCGAGCGCGCGCTCGCTTTGGGCCAAAGGCTCGACGGCCACCTGGTGACTGGGCACGTGGACGGCACCGCGACGGTGCTGCGGCGTGAGCACCAAGCGGGGACGCTCTACCTCTGGTTGCTCGCGCCAAAGGAAGTAGCACCGCTCGTCGCGAGCCAGGGAGCGGTCGCATTGGCCGGAGTCTCGCTCACGGTCGCGTCGCTGGAGGGGGATCGGTTCTCGGTTGCCTTGATCCCGCATACCCTGGCGAAGACCAACCTCGGCGATCTGGCCGTGGGGGAGAAGGTAAACCTCGAGGCCGATATCATTGCCAGATACGTGCAGCGCCTGCTCGCCACGGGCGCGCGGCCGGAGGTACCTTCCTTGACTCGACAATTCCTCGAAGATAAGGGTTTTCTATGACCTGTGAGCCGGTTCTGCTCGCACTGGAAGAGATCCGTGCCGGGCGCATGGTCATCCTCGTCGACGACGAAGATCGAGAGAACGAGGGTGATCTTTGTATCGCGGCCGAGAAGGTGACGCCCGAGGCTATCAACTTCATGGCCAAGCATGGTCGCGGCTTGATCTGCCTCGCCCTCACCCCCGCGCGGATCGCGCAGCTCGAGCTGCCGATGATGGTGGAGGAGAACACCAGCGCCTTCGGCACCGCGTTCACTGTCTCCATCGAAGCTCGCCAAGGTGTCACTACGGGCATAAGTGCCCGCGACCGCGCCACCACCATAAAGACGGCCATCGCGCCCGGCGCCAAGCCCGCCGACCTGGCTCGCCCCGGGCACGTCTTTCCGCTCCGCGCGCGTGAGGGCGGGGTGCTCGTGCGCACGGGGCAGACCGAGGGTTCGGTGGATCTCTCGCGCCTCGCCGGCCTCGATGCGTCGGCTGTCATCTGCGAGATCATGAACGAGGACGGTACGATGGCGCGCCGCGCCGAGCTCGATTTGTTCGCGCGCGAGCACGGGCTCTTCGTGCTGCCTCTCGCCGAGCTCATCCAGTATCGCCTGCGTAACGAGACCCTGGTGCATAGGCTCTACGAGCGCGAGGTCACGCACGCGCGCTTTGGCTCGTTGAAGCTGTACGCATACGGCACCACCATCGACGCGCGGCAGCACTTGGTGATGGTGAAGGGCGACGTGGGCGACGTGGCGGCGCCACTCGTGCGCGTGTTCGCGGCGCCGTCGGCTCCGGGGCTCCCGGTGGACTTGTTCGACGACGATCACGCGGCTGTGGCTTTGGCGATGGACCGCATCATGCAGGAAGGAAGCGGCGTCGTCGTGTGCCTGGATCAGGGCGAAGCGCCGCGAGTATCGCTCGAGCAACGCTTGCGCCAATGGGGGCAGGATGAAGGCGCGCGCGCGCCGTTAGAGCACGGCGGGGTGTTCCGAGACATCGGCATCGGCGCGCAGATCCTGCGTGATCTCGGCGTCACCTGTATTCGTCTGCTCACGAGCAACCCTAAACGTTACGTAGGTGTCGAAGGTTTCGGGCTCACCATCGCGGCGTATGAGACCGCGCTGCCGAGTGCGCCCCCGCGGCTCGAGCTTTTGAGCGTTCACTAGAGGAGGATGCGAGGCACTATGAGCGACAATCAATCATTGTCACGTGATGGTCTGGTGTTCGAGGGCGTCTTGGCTGGCGCTGGTTTGCGCTTCGCCATCGTCGCGAGCCGCTTCAACAGCTTCATCACCGAGCGGCTGCTCGAGGGCGCGCGCGACGCTTTTCGCCGGCACGGGGTCGAGGCGCCGGTAGATATCGCGTGGGTTCCCGGCACCTTCGAGATCCCTCTCGTGGCGCGGCGCCTCGCGCGGAGCGGGCGCTACGACGCCATATGTTGCCTCGGGGCTGTGATCCGCGGCGGCACGCCGCACTTCGATTATGTCGCGCAGCAGATGTCGCGGGGCATCGCGCAGGCCTCGTGGGACAGCGACGTGCCGGTCATCATGGGCGTGCTCACCACCGACAGCGTCGAGCAAGCGATCGAGCGCGCGGGGAGCAAGGCCGGCAACAAGGGCTTCGACGCCGCGGTGTCGGCGATCGAGATGGCGCGGTTGTGCAAATCCTTGCCCACAGAGGCGCGCTGAACCATGCGCCGTCGCGGTCGTGAGTGTGCGTTGCAGATCCT
>CAYXQW010000495.1:0-2320 GCA_964466695.1 uncultured Bdellovibrionales bacterium | reverse complement strand
CGCGCATGTTCGCTCCGGCGATCGCGGTGCCCGAGATGTTGGCAGTTATCGCCGATATTTGTCAGAACGCCGATCTCTTCGTCGATCTTGCGGATCTGATGGTGGACGAGCGTCGGTACGATCGCATCCGCTACTGGAACAGCCGCGAGGAGCTCGTTTATCAGATCCTGCTCCTAAACGGCGTCGTGACGATCGGCGCCTCGGAGAGCGAGGTCGCGCGGTTCCCCTCCGAGGTGCGTAAGGCCGACTACATCGCGGCGCAGCTCCTCGGCAAACGTCGCCCGCGGCTCGAGGAGTAATAGCGTCTCCCCAAAGCTGGCTTAACGCCTACCTTCGTGTACAATTTCTTCTTTAGGCCAGGCTTTGCTCGTGGGGGAGGGGGCGTCTTAAGGTAGAGAACGTGGGCGATAACAAAGATGATGTAGGCGACAGCCTTAGCGACATCTTGGGGCCGGAGCTCAACGCGCAGCTCAACAAGCCGCCAGCGTCCTCGTCACCAGGATCGCAGCTCAAGCCCTTCGCGGCGCCGGTGCTCGGGGCGCCCTTGCCGCCACCTTCGCCACCTTCGGCGAACGGTGGGTCGCCCTTGGGCTCGAGGGCCGCGCCCTTGCCTCGTCCTCTCTCGCCTTCGGCGCGTCCTCCCGTGGTCGCGCAGCCGTTGGGCGCGGGGTCGCTAGGTGCCCCGCGGCCGCCGGGTTCTCCGCCCGTGGTGGCTCCTTTGTCGCTGCCTTTGGCGAGCGGTACCGAGGCGCCGGTGTCTTTGCCGGCCTTCGCGCCCGCACCCGCGCAGGCAGCCCCGGCGCCGCCCGTGGTCACGCGTGAGGTCGAGCTGCCGCCCGAAGAGCTCAACGCCGAGGTCGCGCCGCCCGCGCCCGCCGAGGCGGCGCTGAGCGTTGCGCCCGCGGCCCCCAGCCCCGATGACGGGCTCGACATCGACGAGGACCCTATGCCCGCTGGGCTTTTTCACAAGCCCGTGCTCGTGGTCGTGCGGACCTTCTTCGCGGAGCTGTCTGCCCTCGGGCGCGTGGCGCTCGTGGCGCTGCTTGGGTTTCTGATCGGCGGGTCGTTATGGCTCGGAGCGTCGTTATCGCCTCCGGCGGTCGAGGCGCCCGCGCCATGGCGAGGCTATATCGTGCAGAGCGCGCCCTTGGCCCACGGGCCGAAGGCGGCCTTCGTCGGTGAGGCTGCCATGGAGCGGGGCGAGCCCATCGAGAAGCTCGAGGTCGTCTCTGGCTATGCCCTCGTGCGCGACGGCGCCGGTCGCGTGGGCTATGTTCCCGAGTCAGCGCTCGGGGAGACGGCGCCAAGAGTGAGCCACGAGGCGCCCTTCGCGCGTTGCCGGCGCTTGCCCGGAGAGGAGGACGCTCGGGCTTGCGAACAGCGCGGGCGCGCGCAGCTCGAGGCGTGCCGTGGTGGCTGTGGCACGCAAGCCGGCTGCGCCGATGCTTGTGCGATGCTTTTTGCCGATTGCAACAACGCTTGCAACCAGGTGGTAGCGCCGAGCGTGAGCCCCCCCGTTAGCGATCAGGCGGCGGTGGCCCCGGAGGAGCCTGCGCCCTCCGAGGAGCCGCGCAAGGTGAAGAAGGCCAAGCGCGGAAAGAAAGCCAAGCCTGGCGCTGGGCGCAAGGGCAAGAAAAAGGGCCTCTCTTATTCGTTGCCATAAGATTTCAGATAATAGACAACAAGGTCTTCTTATCTTGCGATAATGATTTGGGTGGCAGCTCGGAGCGCGATTCGTGATAAGATTCAATGTCCTACACTCAGCTCTGGCGCCCCAGGTCTCATCGGGAGCGGGAGACTCGGGCGAGCGGACCCTGCAAGCGCAGGCGGTCATGACGTTGCCCGCCGGGGCCGCGCTTTCTTCGCCAGCGCTGCGTGACTACGCCGTCGCGCTCATCAACAACAACCCAACTTTCGCGAGTTTTGTGCTCGAGCAGAGCCGGGGCCTCGTCGGGGAAGGCGCGAGCCCCAAGCAGGTCCGTGCCGCCATGATCTCGGCGACCTTGGCCTGGCTCGTCGAGCAAGACTTCGTGGCGGCCGAGGAGCGCGGCGGCGAGCTCGTGCTCGCGCGGCCTGTCACCCGCCTGCCCACGAAGCAGGAGCTCTTGGAGGTCGCGAGGGCGGAGCGTGAGCCAGCCGCGGCGCCGCGCGACGAGGATGTGCTCGAGGAGAGCTCGGCTGCCACTCCTGCCGGCGAGCTCGCTTCGCCGCAAGATCCCGTGAGCGATGACAACGCGCCACATGTCTTCACCACGGGCCTCCCTCACCTCGACGCCAAGCGCCGCTCGGAGCTCTTGGCGAAGCTCGAGGATCCGCAGGC
>CAYXQW010000494.1:0-2333 GCA_964466695.1 uncultured Bdellovibrionales bacterium | reverse complement strand
ATCCAAACTGATGAGAGTAATTATTATAAACGCTGGAAGCAATCTTATCAAAGTCTTTCAGGTCAACCGGGGATGCGGCGTTATGATACTTGAATGAGACAAGCGACACAGCCTCGTTTAGCGGAATCCCGAATACATTTGTGGCCCCGAACATTGCCACAAGGTAATTATGCTTGTTGCCGTCAACATAAGCCTTCCCGTCCTCGGCAAACCTATTCTCAATCCGGGCAAGTATCTCACGTCCGTCAGTTAGCGGGACGGTGGTCCGGATAACCTTCTTTATAATTTGCTCCTCTTTGATTGTAGTGAATACCTTGCTGTCGGGGTTGTAATAAATATCCGGATCATAACTTGAAAAACAGACACGGGACACATCCCTAAACTCGTCAAGTTTCTCGTCATTGTAATAGTCCGTCAGGGCGGCGGCACTTTTGGCATGCGTAGCTCCGCTATCCGGAATCTTAACCACAAGCTTTAACCCATCACCGGAAGGGGAGAGAAATAACATGAACGTGTATGGGTCTGTTTTAAGTCTCTCACGCAAGGCCGGAAGTCGGTCCCCCAGGTGGTCGAAATCAATAGCTATTAGTCCAGAGTGTTTTACTAATCCGGCATCCTCTCTTTTGGAAAATTCACCGGAGAAACATATTGCCGGCAGTTTGATTTTAATCTTTTTTCTCCTTTCGGGATCCGGCTCTATACGAAGCGTGTCAGTAAGCACTCTGTCTTTGCCTCCCTTAATGCGCTCAACAATGACATTAACGGGGACGTGGAACGGCTTATTGACGTCCGTTATTTTTTCAAATATTGTTACCGTTTGCATACCCTGTTATAAGCATCATAGTTAAACACGTCGTAAGTCTCATCCCAAATCGGGGATCCCTTGAATACAATCCGGACCCGCTTGTGCTGTTTATAATCCGGATAAGATGTATGAGTGTAGGTCTGCAGTTCACCGATATTGAACTGCCCCAGGAACGTACTGAAATTGTGATGCGGCGTAGGCCGTCCGTCTTTGATGTGACCCTTGTCAGTCAGTTGGCCTTCTTCAAAAACATATCCAGACATTTGCGGGGCAACAATAACCATGATCCGCCCGTAGGTATTCCAGACAAGTTTTGAATAGTCCGCCGCTTGCTGTAACCACTTGGCAATATCAGCACCCGTCTTTGAATCAAACTTCTTTACCTCAATACCAATTCCATACCCGAAGGCAATATCACTCTTATGAACTGCGACAAGATCAATCCTGCGGGACCGGCATGACGACCATACCTCAGATTCTACATGGAAGCAGTGGGAGAGCTTATTGAAGATAAGCTCCTGTAATACCCTCTCTGTTTGTACCAACTCGCTCATGGCTGTGGCTTCCAATTACGATTTATGAAAGGCTGAGGATCGCCCTTTGATTGCGGATAGAATTGTTGAGTTGATGATACAGGAGCGGCAGGAGCCACAACTTCATCATTCCATCGCTGAGCATTGAGATACTTTTCGGGGTACGGCAAGTATTTTTTGTCTTTTACTGAGGCTAAAAATGACGGAAGGGTATCGATAATTTTCTGCCTATCCTGATCTTTGAGCTTATTCCAACGCTGAATACAGAGAGACTTATTTCCTACCTTCTTGCCATAGGCATCCCAAAACACATCAAAAGATATGTTTGGCTCTTTTTCCCCCGCACCCCCTTTATTATTACCATTACCATTATCATAAGACTTATTTAAGTCTTCTGGGAGTGTTATTAAACCATTAACAAATAATCCATATCTCTCAAGAATAGCAACTGCCGATTGTTGTTGCATTACTTTTGAATTGGGGAAGTTAGGGTATTGAAACTCAATGAATTTGGGAATAAAATATAACTGTTCTCTAACTCTTACGATACGGTTACCTAACTGTTCAATAACACTTATAGGTTCAGCCACCCCGGTGTGGAACTTACATAGTCTCTCATTGAGTTTAAAAATCCCCGCATGGTCACACATAGTTATGAGATAAAACCACATGATTTTGCCGTCTTTTGACAGGTCCATAAACCAGTCATCAGAAAACATCTCCGTATCGACAAACCTTTTTGCCATTGGCTTACTTTAAAAGTTTATTGAGATAATCCCTAAGCTCGATTACATTTTTGACGTCCAAAATGATATCTGCATCCCTGTCATATTCTTCATCTTCAATAATGACATTAAGGGCGTAGATTTCCTTACCATCCCACATTAGCATCAGCCTCAGGTTAAATCCTTTTTCCGGTGTAATAACTTTATTCATAGCTGTATAAGTTTAAAGCCCCCACAAAAGAGTACCACCGGGCGTCCAACGCGCAGGAA
>CAYXQW010000493.1:0-2338 GCA_964466695.1 uncultured Bdellovibrionales bacterium | reverse complement strand
CGTGGCGGTCGCGAGCTACCGCCCGTTGTTCGCGTACCTGACGAGCGTGACCCCGGTGATTATGCCGCCGGTGAACGACCCCGCGGACACCAGGCTCCCATGGCCTTGATACGAGGCCGCGTTGGGCAAAAAGAGACAGGCCTCGTTCGACTCGCAGAGCGCGTTGTCGTTGCCGATGTCGTCGCCTGTGAGCTCGACGGCGTTTCGCAAGAACGTCGTCTCGCAGTGGTCGGTGGCGAACACCGAGCCGGGCTTGAGGGTGTCGCAGTCGGCCTGGCTCGTGGCCGCGCCGGTCCAACGCTGGGTCCAGGTGTCGTCGCCCGTGGGCACGGCGTTCATGGCTCGTGACACCTCGCCGGTCGCGACGAGCGACCAGTCCCAAATGCGGCACGTGCCGGTGTCACATATGCCGATGTTGGTGGCATCCGTAAAGGCGGCGCCGTCCTCGCCCCATCCGCGATACGCGTTGTCGAAGTGCAGCCAATCGGTGAGGTCGTCGTACGCGGCGGCTCCCAAGGTGTCGCTCGCGTTGGTGCCGTCGTCGGTGGTGACCTTGCCGATGAAGATCGTGGAGCCATCGACGCCCGTCACGGCAGCGCCGAAGCTGGAGGAGCCTTCTTGAGTGCAGAGACCTTGGTGGACATTATCGGTGCTGACGTCTCCTGGCGCAGCGTCATCGTCGAGGCCAGGGTTGGTCGCGGCAGATACGTAACAGTCTTCGCTCATATTGTTGCCGACGGCGAGCGTGCCCATGAAGCTGTTGTAGGATGATCCATCGGAGGAGTTGATTCCCGAAGCATTGTCGGCCGCCACGAGATTCTCCCAGGCCGTGTTCGATGTTCCGATGAGATAGATCCCGACCAAGGAGTTGTTGACGGCCGTGATGTTGGCATAGGAGCTCCACGAGTTAGCACTGACCTGCACGCCGGAGAGGTTGTTCGAGGCGCTCACCCCCAAGACCACGACGGGGGGCGCTTGCGAGACATACAAACCGACCCCAACGTTGTTCGCGGCGGTGACGTTCGTGAGCACGTGGTTGGTGGCCATGCTGCTGATCTGCACGCCGTCCGACATATTTTTGCAGGCCGTGATGTCGGTGAGCGTATTGTTCCTCAGGGAGATCGAGCAAAGAACCCCGACAGCGCCGTTGTTCGCGGCGACAACGCGCGAAAGCCGGTTATTATCGCTGTAGTCAATCAAACGGACGCCGTTATTGTTGTTGTTCGAGGCCCTGATGTCAGAGAAGCGGTTGTCCGAAGAGTATGACACGAGGAGGCCATCGTGCGTGTTCTGTGTTGCCTCGATATTGGAAAAGACATTGTCATCGGAGTACCAAACGGCCACACCACAAAACGTGTTGTTCGTGGCGGTGATGCGCGAGAGCTGGTTGGCGAAGGCATTGTAGCCGATGTACACCCCGCAGCCGCCGTTGCTCGCCGCCGTGATGTCGACGAGCTTGCAGGCATCTTGATATGCGACGCGCACGCCGTCGTCCGTGGCATGGGTCACCGCGACGTTCATCGCCACCGAAAAGCGCGTGGTGTCGAGGGTGAGGCCGCGGCTTGCGCCGGTGGCGTCGATGGTCCCCTCGATCCAGGCGTAGTCGCGTCGCCAAACCTCGACGACGGTGTCGCCCGTGCCGTGAAGCACGACACCGGGCTGCACCACGAGCCCGACGCGCGCGGCTCCAAAGGTGTAGTCGGCCACCGCGTCGGCGGTGACGACGTAGATGGTGCCGGCGCTGGCGAGCTCGCCGCCGTCGTTGTCGACCACGACGGGGTTTGTAAACCACGCGGACGGCTCCGTGGAGATGTAGTCGACGCCGAGGCTGCGCACCGTCACGGCGTTCGGTCTCCAGGCCAGGGCGGTAAAGTCGAGTAGGTCGGACAGATACGCGCCCTCTTTGAGGCCGGAGGACACCATGCGCACGGGGTTGGTGCTCGCGTCGCACACCCAATCGAACGCATCGAGCAGGTCGGTGGCCGTAAGGCCGTCGCAGGCGCTCTTGCCAAAGACCTCGATGACCTTGCGCTCGCCGCCGTGGAGGCACGCGTCGTAGCCGCCAATCTCCTCGCCGCTGCAGGCGGTGGTGGGGTCTGCGGCGTTGGCGTAGTCGTTCCAGTTGGGCGCCACGCTGTAGAGGGCGCCGAAGTCGAGCGCGCTGCACGCGATGACCGCGCCTGCAAAAGGCCCACCCTCGATGGTGCCGCTGCCCGCGGTGACCGCGCAGACCTGGCCCCTAGGGTGGGTCTTTACCGTGATGACGAAGCCGGCGCCGTCGGCGACGGGAGAGGCGAACGTGAACGAGGTATCGAGAGCCGACACCGCGAGGTCGAAG
>CAYXQW010000492.1:0-2359 GCA_964466695.1 uncultured Bdellovibrionales bacterium | reverse complement strand
CAACGCAAGGCGGAATACCTACGAAACGTTGCGCCGACATTCAAGGCCCCCCTATCGAAAGCACAATCGAAAGCACACCCTCGACACCCTCACGGACCATGTGATATCGGGCGCCCCCGTAACTCTCGGTTCGAGCCCGCATGAGCGGCGCAGAAGGGGCGTATGCAATGAGAAGATTTGTTCTGGCGAGTCTTTTCGCCATTAGCGGGGCCATGGGCCTCGTAGCGTGCAAGAGCGAGCCGCGCGCCGAGGATGCTCCAGCTCCCGCCGCTCCCGCGACCGCGCAGAACGATGCCGACGCGGTGGGTGTGCCCGAGTGCGACGAGTACCTCACGGCGCTCACCGCCTGCGTCGAGAAGATGCCCCCCGAGGCCAAGGCCGCCATGCAACAAGGCCTCGAGAAGAGCAAGGAAGCCTGGCGGAAAGCAGCGGCGGCAGGAGGCAAAGACGCGCTCAAGCCAGGCTGCCAGGCCGCGCTCGACGCGCTCAAGCAAAACCCCGCCTGTCAGTAATCCTTAAGGGCCCTTAGCGCCATGCGTCGCGGCATGAGCAAAAAACGCCGCGTCTGTATCATCGGCCTCGACTGCCTCACCCCCGAGCTCGTCTTCGGCGCGAGGCTCGACGGCCTACCCAGCCTCGCGAAGCTCGTGCGACAGAGCCTGAGCGGCCGCCTCGAGAGCAGCATACCTCCCATCACCGTGCCGGCCTGGAGCGCCATGCTCACCGGGCTCGATCCCGGCGTGCTCGGCTGCTACGGCTTTCACGACCGCGCCGACAGGAGCTACACGAACCGACGCCTCGCCTCATCGCTGGACATTCGCGAGCCTCGACTCTGGGACCACCTGGGGACGGCCGGCCTGTTCTCGCGCCTCATTACGGTGCCACAGACCTACCCCCCACAACCCATCCTCGGCGAGGCCGTGAGCGACTATCCCGCAGGCCTAACCTCACACCCAAAGACTTACCCCGCGCACCTCGCCGCCGAGGCCCTACGACTCGCGGGCGGAGATCTCGCTGAGACACCGCACCACCGCGACCTCACCAAAGGCTCGCTGCGCGCGGCGATCCGTGCCAACACCGAGCGCCGCTTCCGCCTCGCGCGCGCGTGGGCCCAAAAAAAAGATTGGCAGCTCTTGATGCTCGTCGACATGGGACCGGACCGCATGCACCACGCCTTCTGGGCCGACATGCAGGGCCAAGGAGCCGAGCCCGAGCACCAGAGCGCCATCTATGACTACTATCGTCTGCTCGATGCTGAGGTAGGCCAGCTCATAGCGACGCTCGATGACGAGGACATCGTGCTCGTAGTCTCCGACCACGGCGCCAAGACCATGAAGGGCGGCATCGCCATCAACCAGTGGCTACGCGACGCGGGCTACCTCGCGCTCGAGAGAGAGCCGCGCGCGCCCACGCCCTTCGCCGCGCTCGAGGTGGACTTCGGCAAGACCCGCGCCTTCGCCGACGGCGGCTACATCGGGCGCGTGCACCTAAACATCCGCGGGCGCGAGCCTGCGGGCATGGTCGACCCGCGCGAGGCGGACGCGCTCCTCGCGGAGCTGACCTCAAGGCTCGAAAACCTCAAAGGCCCCGAGGGCGAGGCCTTGGCCACGCGGGTCTTTCGACCATGCGAGATCTATCGCGAGGTGCGGGGGGTCGCGCCCGATCTCATCGTGTGCTTCGACGACCTCGGCATGCGCGCGCTCGGCAGCGTGGGTCATCCCTCGCTGTGCGTCACGAGCAACGACGGCGGACGCGATCACGCGAACCACGCTCACCATGGCGTCATCATCCTGCGCGACGGCCGCGGCGCGCGCCAAGCTCCCCCCGACGCCTCGCTCTACGACATCCTGCCTACGCTACTCGAAAGGTTGGAGCTCCCCGTGCCGGCGAACGCGCGCGGGCGAGTGCTCTATTGATAGGGGCTCGAGACCGGAGCCCGGTCGAGGAACAAAGGCACGGAGGCGCTGGTCTCGGTGGTGGGATCTTGGGTAGGGATGCTGCCGTCGATGATGACCTCGACCACCGTTTCGCCGGTGTAGGTCGTAAGCTCTCCTACGCAGCCCGCGCTCTCCGCGGCGAGCTGATCGCTCTTCGCGCTCGCGACGAGCACCTTGTCGAGCTCGTGGTCCGCAGCCACGTCATCGCCGCGGGCCAGGGATTCTTGTAAGTTGGCGTCGGCTTGCTCGGCCACCTTCAGCAGGCCCTTTATCCCCGTGACTTTGTCGTTGAGGCAACTCACCTTGATGGCGTCGCTCTGACCATGAGCGTCTTGCAGGTTGCGCAACACGCTCTTGAGCGTCTCGCGCATGCTGGCGACGGCAGCCTGGCTCGCGCCGACCTTATCGACGATAGCGCCAGC
>CAYXQW010000491.1:283-2362 GCA_964466695.1 uncultured Bdellovibrionales bacterium | reverse complement strand
TGCCACCGCCGAGCCCGACCGGCCGGCGACCACGACGGCCGTCAACAACGGGCCGAGCTCGCGCGTCACGGAGATGCCGATGAGGTCGGCCACGAAGATGTTGGCGCCGAACTGGCGGAGCTGGGCCGCGCCTTGCAAGGCCATGGTGGCGCCCACCAAAAACGCGATGAGGCCAACCACGCCGAGGGCGCGCGAGCCCATGTCGGCCATGGCCGTGACCACGGCCGCGCCGAGGGTACGCCGCGGCTTCGCGAGGGACGCGAAGGTGAAGGCGAAGAGATCGGCGCACAAGCTGAGGTAGGTGAGACATACCTCAAAGGCCGCGTGCGCCTTGCCGTAAGCCCAAACGAAGAGGCCTTCCTCGTGGCGAGGCGGCGGTGGGGTCTCCTGCCAAAATGGCGCTTGCGCGAGGGCGTCTCTGACCACGTTCGATAGCCCGCGAAGCTCGACCTTGCCCCCTTCTGCACGGATGCGCCGGACGAAGAGGGCCAGCGTGGCGATGCCGGCGCTGTCGATGGTCTCGGCGTGCGAGAGGTCGAGGCTTACGGTCTTCGTGGTGGGATCTGGGGCAAGCTCGTCCAGCGCGCGCGTAAGCTCGCGAAGGTGCGCGAAGGTGAGGTGTGGGCAAGGTATAGGCATCAGTCCACCGCCACGCTGAAGCGCAGCAAGACGTTGTGCTCGAAGATCTCCGGCCTCTCGAGCGTGGGATCGCGCTGGTAGCGCATGATGTAGTTTATGCTCAGGTAGGTCGTCAGCTTGGCGCTCACGGTGGTCTCGGCGTCGAACAAGAGGGCCTCGGGGTCGTCGAAGGGCGCGAGCAGCTCGGCCTCGCCCGTGGCCACTAGGAAGCTCGACGCCCTCACCGTGGCGACCCCGATGACCTCGACGCCGACCTGGTCTACGTTTGCCACCTCCGTGAAGCGCGCCTCTCCGCTCGGCGCGTCGTCGAGCTGTTGCAAGAGGTCGCGCGCGATGCGGTGCCGCGCGCCGAGCCCCGTACGCAAGGTCAGCTCGAACGGCGAGGTCTTGAGCACCCGCGCGTTCACCCCGATCCCCTCGCGGAGCTCGATGAGGCCCAAAGACGGCGAGAGCCGCACGCTGTCGACATTGCCGAGGCTCGAGGCGAGGTCGCCCTCGGCGTCATAGATGAGCGCCTCGCGCGCGGTGATGAAGTCCTTACGGCCCTCGAACAGATTGCTCTGGAAGACCCCGCGCACGTAGGGCCCGAGCCATGGCCGGACGCGGTAGACATAGAGCGCGGTCGCGCTCAACAGATCCTGCGTCTTTTGCCAGTCGTACCCCGAGGCCTTGGTCTGGCCTTGCTCAACCTGGAGCTGCAAGATGAGCGGGTTTCTCACGATGTTCCAGTTGAACTTGGTGTCGAGGAAACCGCGTAAGGTGTAGCTCGTGCCGTCGTCGCGGCCGAGGACGTTGCGCGAGGAGTTGAGGCTCAAGTCGCCGCCCAAGACGAGGCTCACCCAGCGGTCCTGCTGCGCGAAGAAGAGCTCGTCCTCGGGGATGATGCCCGCGCCGGAGAACGAGCCGTCATCTTCGTCCATGACGAGGAGGAAGTGCGTCAAAGTCCCCGCGGCGATCCAGACGGTGGCGAAGTCTTGTCGGGCCCGATAGGTCTCGCCGACACGCACGATCTTGTAGAGCCCGGGAGGCAAGATCCAGGTGGCCGCTGCCTCGCCGGCTTGCTCGTCGGCGCCGAAGCCCACGCCCACGAACTCGCGCGAGTCGAAGTCGATGAGCTCGTAGGGCGCGCGCAAGCTCGTCATGCGGCGGTTTACGACGTGGACTGCGAGCCCCGCCCAGGTCACGGGTATCACCGAGGTGTGGAGCTCTGTGACCTGCACCGACGTGCGTACGGCGCGCGCGGCGTTGCCGGAGCCGAAGACCACCTGATAATCCCCGGGCGGCACCACGATGCGAGCTCCGGTGGGCCTCTCGATGATCTTGCGCGAGCCTTGCCACACCGAGACGAGCGGCTCATCGAGCCCAGAGGTCATGGCGGGGACGAAGATGGCGCCTTTGCCGAAGGGGATCACGGTGCGATCGCGATCGAGCTGCGCGCTT
>CAYXQW010000491.1:0-243 GCA_964466695.1 uncultured Bdellovibrionales bacterium | reverse complement strand
AAGAAACCGCGGTCACGATTGAGCTCCGACAGCTCTTGCTCTTCGAGGGGGCGCTCTTCTGGGATCGGCTCTTCGGCGAAGGCCTGATCTTCTCCGCCCGCCCCCAAGAAGACGGCGAGCGCGAGCACGTAGCCGAAAACGCCGAACATGTTTCGATTCATACCCTTACGAGGTGCGCTCTGAAAGGGGGGGGGCACGCGCACGGCTCGAGGCGGTTTAGGCGGTTTAGGTTGACGCTGCCCT
>CAYXQW010000490.1:0-2372 GCA_964466695.1 uncultured Bdellovibrionales bacterium | reverse complement strand
GATCCGCCCCGCGGCCATCGCCCTCTTCTTCACCCTCGCCATGGTCTACACCATGGTCCACTCGGGCGCGCGCGGCGATCAGAGCTCCATGCTCATGGTCCTCGCCAAGACCGCCGCGAGCGGCCTCGGCGATGTCTGGCACCTCGCCGCCGCGCAGGTAGGGCTCCTCGGGGCCTTCATCTCGGGGAGCAACACGGTCTCGAACATCATGTTCGGCGCCTTTCAGCTCGAGACCGCGACCCAGGTAGGGCTCGCGATCGAGCCGGTGCTCGCGCTGCAAGCCGTGGGCGGGGCCGCCGGCAACATGATCTGCGTCCACAACGTCGTGGCCGCGCTCACCACCGTCGGGCTCATCGGCAAGGAGGGCCTCGTCATCCGCAAGAACCTGCCCGTCGCCTTGCTCTATGCCCTGCTCGCGGGCCTTTGCGGGTGGTTGTTAGCGTGAGGAGCTATGGGCGCTATCGCGTCGAGCGGCCGCTCGGGGAGGGG
Source organism: uncultured Bdellovibrionales bacterium (assembly GCA_964466695.1). Lineage (GTDB taxonomy): Bacteria > Myxococcota > XYA12-FULL-58-9 > XYA12-FULL-58-9 > JAFGEK01 > CAYXQW01. Next base: position 1,883 of record CAYXQW010000490.1, on the reverse strand, counting down.
GCGGGCAGCAAGGTCTACGTCGCCTTCGATCCCAAGCTCGGCCGCCAGGTAGCTGTGAAGGTGCTCGCCGCCGACGCCGAGCCCAATCGGCGCGAGCGGTTCTTGCGCGAGGCGCGGGTGATCGCGACCTTGCGCCACCCGAACATCGTCGCGCTGCTCGACTACAGCGGCGAAGAGGACGAGGCGCTGTTTCTGGTGATGGAGTACGTGCCGGGTTGCTCGCTCTACAAGCTCACCGCGGAGCACGGGCCCATGTCCGAGAGCACGGCCTTGTGCGTCGGGCACGAGCTTTCGCTCGCCTTGCAGCACGCGCACGAGGCGGGGATCGTACACCGCGACATCAAGCCCGAGAACATCTTGCTGCACGAAGGCAGGGTCGTGCTCATGGACTTCGGCGGCGTCAAGGTCTTCAACGCTCAAGGCTCGTCTTTAGAGAGCGACACCGACGTCCTCGGCACGCCGGGCTTTATGGCGCCCGAGCAGTTCGCGGGCCGCGGCATCGGCCCCGCGACCGACATCTTCTCGCTCGGCGCGGCCTTGTATAACCTCAGCACCGGCTGCATCCCTTACGACGGCGGCTCGGTGGACGGGACTTACCGCAACCTCAAGGCGGGCAAGTGCCGCGATCCAAGGCTGCATCGTCAGATCTTGTCGCGCGAGTTCTCGCGCCTGCTCGCCCGCTGCCTCGCCCCCGATCCCGAAGATCGCTTCCCGAGCGCCGCTTCGCTGCGCGACGGGATCGAGGAGCTGCTCGAGACCCACGGCATCAGCGAGCTGCGCCAGGAGCTCAAAGGCTACGAGCGCTCACCCGCCAACTACGTCGTGGCCCAGCGCGAGCGCGTAGTGGACAACCTCGTAAGCCAGCTCCGCACGGCGCTCGGTGACCACGAGCTCGACCGCGCACACATGCTGGTCGAGCGTATCCGCGTCCTCGCCCCGGTAGACGAGCGCGTAGCGCGCATCACCTCCGGCGGGTCGCGCCTCGCGCGTACCCACAACCCACGCGCCGCCTTTCGCCTCGGGCTCTGGCGCGGCGCGCTCTTGGGGCTCGCCTTGGGCGTGCTCGCTACGCTGCTCCTCGAGCGCTGCGCCTAAAAAAAGTGGATCGACGGGCCACCGCTTTGAGCGCGCAAGCCACGCTGCTCCGTCTCGCCGACGGCATGCTCGCGCACGACAAAGACCTGACGCTGCGCTGGCGCTGGGAGATCAGGCAGGAGAACACCCGCAAAGTGCTGCGTTGATTGACCGGCGAGACCGCGGTGGCGAGTGGGGCACGGACTTCGATGCCGCGGGTATCTCGCTGCACACCTCCGAGACGGTGCACATGCACTGGCTGCGCGTTGCCGACCACTCCATCGTCTACGTGGTAGAGGCAAAGATCGCCGCGGCCGACTTCGAGCTCTCGGGGCTCGACCCTGACACGCGGCTGTACGTCAGCGACAACTCACTCGAAAACCCGCGCGAGGTTTGGACGAGCGCGACGGGCACGCTGAGCTATCGACAGCAGCTCGGCCTGCTGGAGCACCGTGTTGGTCGCCGCCTCCTGCTTGTCGGGCGGGTAGCCGTACTTGCGGAGGATGCGCTTCACGATCACGCGCAGCGTGGCGCTCGCGTTTCCTTCGGCCAGGCGTTTGGTCTCGGCCACGACGCGATCGAAGTCGCTCTCGAACAGTCGGTCTTGCGTGATGCGGTACTTCTCGAACTCGCTCTCGGCGTGCGTCCTGGCGATCTCCGCCGTCACCGGTGGAGTCGGCGCGGCCCTTGATGACCTCGGCGGCGGTTTGCCCATGGATGGCCCAGTGCAGCTTGTTCTGCACCGTGGCGAAGAAGCGCTTCGTGGCCTGGGCCGTCACGCCGTAGTCGACCGACGTTGCGTAGATGTC
>CAYXQW010000489.1:0-2374 GCA_964466695.1 uncultured Bdellovibrionales bacterium | reverse complement strand
GCACGATCGAGCTCGGGGCCGATATCGTCATCAACTCTCTGACCAAGTGGCTCGGTGGGCACGGCAACGCCATCGGCGGGATCGTCACCGACGCCGGGACCTTCGACTGGAAGGGTGGGCGGCACCGCCTCTTTACCGAGCCGGACGACAACTATCACGGCCTGCGCTGGGCCTTCGATCTGCCGGCGGAGCTTTTACCGCTCGCCTTCGCGCTCAGGCTGCGGACGGTGCCCTTGCGTAACATCGGTGCGTGCCTCTCTCCCGACAACTCCTGGCTGTTTCTGCAAGGCATCGAGACCTTGCCCGTGCGCATGGCACGCCACGCGGAAAACGCCTTGCGGGTGGCCGAGTTCCTCGCCACGCACCCGAAGGTAGCCTGGGTGCGTTACCCGGGCCTCGCCCAAGACCCCGCGCATGCTGTGGCGCGCGAATACCTGAAGAACGGCTTTGGCGGGATGGTGGTCTTCGGGCTTACGGGCGGCTACGACGCGGCGGTCGAGCTCATCGATCACATCGAGCTCTTCTCCCACCTCGCCAACGTGGGCGACGCCAAGAGCTTGATCTTGCACCCTGCGAGCACCTCGCACAGCCAGCTCACCGAGGAGCAGCGCACCGCGAGCGGGCTCGGCGCGGATCTCATTCGACTGTCGATCGGGCTCGAGCACCCACAAGATCTGATCGACGCCATGGAGAGGGCGCTCGCGCGGGTTTGACGCTCGGCTCGTTTTTTCCTCGCGCTTCGCCTCAGATGGGGTAAAACCATACTCCAAGCGTAATAACGATGGAGTATCGTAAATGAGCGAAGCTAAAGACGAGGTTTCCTTACATCCACTGGTCGAGCAGGCCCGCGAGCTTTTGGGCAAGGTCGCGAAACGAGCCAAGACCCCGCCCGAGGCCGAGTTCTCCAAGGGCGAGCTCAAAGAGCTGCTCGCGCGAGCCAAGGCCTGCCCGGACGATCATCAAGAGCTCGGGCGAGATTTCATCGCCCAGGCCATCGCGCTCGAGAGACACAAGTGGAGCAAGGCGGCCGAGCAATTTCTGGAGATCGCCGCGAACGTCTTGCCCCTCGGAGCGGCGAAAGACGAGATCGACAAGGCTCGGGCCGGCCCGGCTCGGCGTGCCGCGGCGACAGGGCCCAAGTCGACGATCGCCGGCCTCGAAAAACCGACGGGAGCGAGCTTGCTAAAAAAACCTGGCCGGTAACCAGCCGCGCCGGGTGGCGGGTATGGTTTTAATGCGGGTCAAAGAGATCCGCCATAGACAAAGAGGAGTAATGCGATGAGTGATGCCCCTTGTGTAATGACTCATGGCCAATATGGCATTTACCCCGTATGTCCGGTGAAGAGCGATGACGGCACGAGCGCGTCCGGAGGTGCTCCAGCCGCGACCGCCGCCGACAAGGCCGCGGCGAGCGAGATCTCGCTCTGGATGAAAACTCGGGACGCCGGTGCTTATCTTTTGGCTAACTTTCACTATCCCGCCGTCTATGTTTTAACCCATCTTCCCGATATTCTTCGCTCTCACAATCCTTCACCTTACGCGCCGCCTGGCGTCGCCGAGGCTTACAATCCCCCTCCGGCCGACAGCGAGTAGCCTCTTCTTTAGTCCTCGGGGGCTTTCTGGCCCCCGAGGTTTTTTCTGCTATCTCTCCATTTCGATCAAGCCGCTTACCCCCGCCTCGGGTTTGGACGCGAGCACCTGCTTGATGCGCAGGGTATGCGCTCCGAACTTTACGGTCTGTTGCGCTTTTACCTCGTGCTTCGTGATGAGCTCGGCCTTGGTCTGCGGCTTGGCGAAGTCGCCCGGCCAGATCTCGAGGGTGGCCTTGCCCTCGCCCGTGACGGCGAGCAGCTCGAGATCGTAGCCGAGAAACGACGCGGTGGCCCCGAGGGGCAAGACCAGGCTCTCGTTGCCTAGGTCTAGCCCTGGCACCGACACGGGCTCTTTGTCGAGCACGATGTGGCTCTTCGACTGTCCCGAGGCCAAAGGCGCCTCGCCGGCCTTCTTCGCGGCGGCGTAGCTTATGCGCGCGACGCGATACAGCTTGCCGCCGACGGGCAGCAATTCGCCGGGCTTTGTGCTCACCTGGACGCGGTAGGTGAGGTCTGCGTGGGTCACGGTGACGCTCAAGAGCGCGCTCTCGGGAGAAACCGACATGATGCCGAGCTTGTGTCCGTCGAGCGAGGCCTGTGTGCCTTGCATGATGGTGATGGTGGTGTCGCTTGGTCTCTCTGCGGTCTGTAGCATTTTTTCTCTCTCTTCTCTCTTGTTCGCTGCGGTCGCTTTGGCGAGGCTCTGGTGCGCCCAAAGCAAGGCCAACGAGAGCAGCGCGAGCGGTAAAAGTCTCTTGCGTTGCCTCACTCAGTTCACCCAC
>CAYXQW010000488.1:0-2376 GCA_964466695.1 uncultured Bdellovibrionales bacterium | reverse complement strand
GGGGGTCGCCTCGCGCGAGCTTAAGGCCTCTTTCTTCGCGCCCTTGTCCTTGTCCTCGTCTTGACGAGTGCTCAGGACCTTTTGATAGGCTTGCGAGCCCTCGGCACACGCCTCGGCGGCCTTCTGCACGAAGATCCTGATCGCGCGGATGGCGTCGTCGTTGCCCGGGATTATGTAGTCGATCTCGTCGGGGTCGCAGTTGGTGTCGACCACCGCGACCACTGGGATACCGAGCTTGCGCGCCTCAGCGACGGCGATGTGTTCCTTCTTGGTGTCGATCACGAACACCGCTCCCGGAAGCTTGCCCATCTCCTTGATGCCGCCGAGGTTCTTCTCGAGCTTCAAGCGCTCGCGCGTGAGCATGAGCACCTCGTTTTTGGGCAGCTTCTGAAAGGTGCTGTCGGTCTCCATCTTCTCGATGGACTTGAGCCGCTCGATCGACCCCTTGATGGTGCGGTAGTTGGTGAGCGTGCCGCCGAGCCAGCGATTGTTGACGTAGAACTGGCCAGCCTTGGCCGACTCTTCCTGGATCACCTCGGCCGCTTGCTTCTTGGTGCCGACAAACAGCACTCGCTCGCCGCGGCTCGTGAGATCGACCAGGAAACGGTAGGCCTTGGAGAAGAGCGGCACCGTCTTTTGCAGATCGACGATGTAGATGCCGTTGCGCGCGCCGAAGATGTACGGTTTCATCTTCGGGTTCCAACGGTTGGTCTGGTGCCCGAAGTGTACGCCAGCTTCGAGCATCTCTCGCATGGTTAGCTCTGCCATTGATGACTCCTCGCGGTTCTTCCTCCGCTCGCCTTCTATCGGCCGTACACCCACCACCATTGGAGGACCGCGGGCCGAGCTTAGCGCGAGCGTGTGTTTTTATCGCCGCACGTCATAAGTGGCGGGCGGCGAAGGGGCGCTCTTAACACGAGCTACGCTTGGTGGGCAATCGAGATTGTCCTTGCTCGCGCACGACCTCGGCATGATAGGGTCGTGACCTCACGAGATTGGAGCCACCATGGTCGGCGAAGGCGTGGGTGCTTTTCTTCTATTCTTCCTGCCGTTCGTGCTCATGGCGCTACCCTCGGCATTGGTAAGCTTCGTGCTGCTCTTTATCCCCTACGAGGGGCGACGACGCCCGCGATGGCTCGCTTTTCTCCTCCGCAGCGCCGCAGGCAGCTTCCTCATGCTCTTTCTTAGCGGCTATATCCCTGCCATGACGCCCGTCGATTATTGGCTCCCGCTCTCTCTCCTCGCGGGGTCTTTGTTCGGGGGCGTGTGGATAGGCTCTGCCCTCTTGGCGCGCATGCCACGCGAAAAAGAGCCGCGCTGGCTCTCCTTGCGCAGGCGTTGATGCCTCTCGCGAGGCCTCGCTAATCGCGCCCCGAGACGGCCAGGCAGTAGGGCTCGTTCGGCGCGAGCACGATCTTCGCCACGCACACGTTCGAGCCCGAAAGACAGATGCCGCTCGCGCAGTCGCCGTCGAGCGCGCACGTCGCGCCGTTTACGAGCTTCGCCTCGCAGAAACCAGAGGTCGAGCACTTAAACGAGCTCTTGCAAGGCAACACCGCGTTGCAAGGGTCGCCTTCATTGCCGTTGGCGTCGCAACGCGAGGTGGTGCCGCAATGAAACCCGGGGAGGCACTGTGCGTAGGGCTCGGCACAAGACTCACCGCCCGAGACCGAGACCGGGTGCTGGCAGGTGCCGCTCACAGAGACGCTCGGGTGGATCACGCACAAGAGCCCTTCGCTCTGCCTGCACGCGTCATTCGCGAGGCAGGGCGCGCCCTCGACGCCTGAGCCGCTAAAGACGAGGCCACAAGCTGCATTATTGGCTTCAAGCTCCTCGAAGGTGAGCTGGACGTCGGCGTAGGAACTCTCGACCGTGGTGATACAGTCCTCCGCCTTGGCGCTGTCGTAGGTCTTGCCGGTCGGCAGCGCCGCCTGACAGACACGCTGGCGCTCCGCGACGCAGACGTCGTGCTCGGCGGCGCAGGCAGAGAGGACGTCCTCCGCGCACTCGGCGCGCGCGCGACCGACACAGTACGAGGCCGCGTCCGGATACTTTGGCTCCTCCTCGTCGTCGAGTGAGCACTGCGCCAGCGCGAAGACCACGGGAACTATGACCAAGGACAGGTATCGCATCGCCAAAATCCTTCCCGCCGCGCTTAAGGCGGCCGCATATCCGAGGTTTTAGCGCGCAAGAGCGCGTCGAACAACCCCGAGTAGACTTATGCGACGAGCGCGGATAACAATAAGAACGTGCAATTCAACGCGAATCAGCGCGAGTTCGTGCTCAAGCTGGTTTATTACGGACCGCCGCTCAGCGGCAAGACGACCAACTTGCTGGCGCTGCACCGCCGGCTCGACGGCGCGCTCACCGGCCACC
>CAYXQW010000487.1:0-2377 GCA_964466695.1 uncultured Bdellovibrionales bacterium | reverse complement strand
GCGCCGGGATGATGGCCCCCGACGAGACCACCTTCGAGTACCTCGCGGGCCGCGAGTACGCCCCGAAGGGTGAGGCCTTCGAGCGCGCCGTCGCGCGCTGGAAGAAGCTCGCGACCGACGAGGGCGCCACCTTCGACAAGAGCGTCACCCTCGATGTCGGCAACATCGAGCCCATGATCACCTTCGGCACCACCCCAGGCATGGGCATCCCCATCACCGGGCGCGTCCCCTCACCGCAAGACGCGCGCGATCCCTCCGAGCGCGAGGCGCTCACCAAGGCCCTGGAGTACATGGGTCTCGAGCCCGGCAAGCCGCTGCTCGGCCAGAAGGTGGACGTGGTCTTCATCGGCTCGTGCACCAACTCGCGGATCTCCGACTTGCAAGACGCTGCCAAGGTCATGCGCGGGCGCAAGGTCAGCCCTGGCGTGAGGACCCTGGTGGTGCCGGGCTCGACGGCGATCAAGCGCGAGGCCGAGCGGCTGGGCCTCGATGTCATCTTCAAGCAAGCCGGGGCCGAGTGGCGCGAGACGGGCTGCTCGATGTGCATCGCCATGAACGGCGACGAGATCAAGCCCGGCGAGTACGCCGTGTCCACGAGCAACCGCAACTTCGAGGGCCGGCAGGGCAAGGGTGGTCGCACCTTCCTCGCCTCGCCGCTCACCGCGGCCGCCTCGGCCATAACCGGCGCCGTCGCCGACGCCAGAGCTTTGCTCCAAGGAGAATGAACGTGGCAGCCTTCACACAAGTCACCTCCCGCGTAGTCGTGCTCTTGCGCAACGACATCGACACCGACCAGATCATCCCCGCGCGGTTTCTAAAGACCATCACCAAGACAGGCCTCGGCGAGCGTCTGTTCAACGACTGGCGCTACGACGAGCGCGGCGCGCCGCGGCCCGACTTCGTCTTGAACCAACCGGCGGCCAAGGGCGCCGCGGTGCTGCTCGCAGGCGACAACTTCGGTTGCGGCTCCTCACGCGAGCACGCGCCGTGGGCGCTCACCGACTTCGGCTTTCGTGTGGTCATCGCCCGCTCGTTCGCCGACATCTTCCGGCAGAACGCCCTCAAGAACGGGCTCGTGCCGGTGGCGGTCGACGAGAGCACGCACGCCGAGCTTTTGCGCATCCTCGCGGCAAATCCCGCAGCCGAGGTGACGGTCGACCTCGCGAGCAAGACCCTGCAGCTCCAAGGCGGCGTGAGCGTACCCTTCACGGTGGACGACTTCGCGCGCCGCTGCCTGCTCGAGGGGCTAGACGAGCTCGGCTATCTACAGTCCTTCGCGACGCGCATCGAGGCATACGAGAAGCAGCGCGAAGAGGAGGTCTCGAGGTGAGCCCTTTTACACCCGAGGTTCAAGTCTATGACACCACCTTGCGCGACGGCGCGCAGCGCGCCGGCATGTCCTTGTCGCTCGACGACAAGCTGCGGATCTGCAAGCGACTCGACACCTTGGGGATCGCCTTCATCGAGGGCGGCTGGCCGAACTCCAACCCGAAGTGCGCCGAGTTCTTCGTGCGCGCGAAGGACCTCGAGCTCGAGACCGCCCTCATCGCCGCCTTCGGCTCGACGCGGCGCGTGGGCGTCGCGCCCGAGGACGACGAGACCCTGAAGGCCCTGGTGGCCGCTGGCACCAAGGTCTGCACCATCTTCGGCAAGACCTCGACCTTGCACGTAAAGGAGGTCCTGCGCACCACGCTCGACGAGAACCTCAAGCTCATCGAGGACAGCGTGGCCTTCCTCTGCGCGAGCGCGCGGCGCGTGGTCTACGACGCCGAGCACTTCTTCGACGGTTATCGCGCCGACCCCGACTACGCTTTGGCCACGCTCGAGGGGGCGGTGCGAGGCGGCGCCGAGGTGCTCGCCCTCTGCGACACCAACGGCGGCTCTTTGCCCTTCTACGTCGAAGAGGTGGTGAGCAAGGTGTGCGCGCGCTGGCCGAGCGTCACCGTGGGCATCCACGCCCACAACGACATCGAGTGCGCGGTGGCGAGCTCGCTCGCCGCCGTACGCGCCGGGGCGCGGCACGTGCAGGGCACCATCAACGGCTACGGCGAGCGCTGCGGCAACGCCAACTTGAGCACGATCATCCCGAGCCTCGAGCTCAAGCTCGACAAGCGCTGCTTGCCCGCCGGGCGCCTCACGCAGATGAGCGAGGTGTCCCACTACGTGGCCGAGCTCACGAACCAGGCGCCGGATGAGTACATGGCCTACGTCGGTCGCAACGCCTTCGCCCACAAGGCAGGAGTGCACGTGGCCGCGATGCGGCGCAACAAGGACTCCTACCAGCACATCGACCCCGCGCTCGTCGGCAACGAGATGCTGGTGGTGGTCTCGGAGCTCTCCGGCCGCGGCAACCTCGCTGCCAAGGTGGAGGACCTCG
>CAYXQW010000486.1:2204-2388 GCA_964466695.1 uncultured Bdellovibrionales bacterium | reverse complement strand
CGAAGTTGCAGGGGCAAGAGCAGCTCGCTGCCGACCTCGAGCGCCGCGGCGTCTCTTATCCCGTTCTCCTGCATCAACGCCTTGTAGCGCGCACGATCACCCAAGAAACGGCGCGCGATCTCAGCGAACGAGTCGCCCCGCCGTACCCGGTAGGTGGAGGCGGCGGGGATCTTGAGCCGGGTGC
>CAYXQW010000486.1:0-2194 GCA_964466695.1 uncultured Bdellovibrionales bacterium | reverse complement strand
GCTTGTTGTGGTTCTCGATGTAGACCTGCTTCCACGCCGCGCCGTAATACTGGCTCGCCAGGGACCCGAGCGTTTCACCCTCGGCCAGAGTATGAACGTGCTCGGCGGCCGTGGCGGTCGTCGCCATGAGCAAAGATAAGCAAAAAAACGCCGCCCTCATGGCTTGCGCTTTCGCGCGAGGGTGACGTTGAGGCGCACCGTCTCACCGCCGCTTATGGTCACGACGCGCTTCTCGGTGCTGAAGTAAGTGTTGCGAAGCTCGATTTCGTGCTCGCCCGGCATGAGGAGGATGGGTGCGGCAAACGGCGTCGTATCGTGGAGGTTGCCGTCGACGTAGACCTCGGCCCAGGGGAGGGCGTTCACCCGCAGGCGACCCCAATCGAGCCCCACGTTGAAGTAGCTCAAGGCGCTCGTGTAGAGACCGAAGGCGAGCAGCAAGGAGGCATTGAGAGCGACGAGCGGCTTGAGCACCGCCGCGCGCGAGTCGATGCCACCGGCGTCGGTGGACACGCTGTGCGCCTCGAGCTCCTCCTTGCGCACGTAGGTCTTGGCCTCGCTGTCGCTGATGAGCTCGCGGTGGCGCAGGTAGATGAGGAGGCGTCCGTTGTAGTTGATGCGTACTTTCTTGGCGACGAAATCCTCGAGGTCGCGCCTTAAGATCTCGGTGGACTGGTAGCGTTTGCTTGGCTTTTTTTCGAGGCACTTGCGCAGGATGCGTGAGAGCTTCCAGGGTACGTCGGGGTAGAGCTTGCGCGGCGGGGCGTAGGGCTCGGTGAGGATGCGCTGCATCACGCTCTTGGTGTCGTCTTCGACGAATGGTTTTTGCCCGGTGAGCATCTGGTAGAGGACGATGCCGAAGGAGAAGATGTCGGAGCGAAAGTCCACCTTCTCGCCGAGGACCTGCTCGGGCGACATGTAAGCGGGCGTGCCGAGGGCGGTGCCGGGGCGGGTGAGGTCGTCGAAGGCCTCGTCGCGAGCGATGCCGAAGTCCATGAGCTTGACGTCGCCCTGCTTGGTCACCATGAGGTTCGAGGGCTTGAAGTCGCGATGGACCACTCCGCGAAAATGCGCGTACTCGAGCGCGCGGATGGCCTGGAGAGCGATGATGCCCGCGATGTCGGGCGGCAGGCGCTCTACCTTCGACAAAAGCTCATATAAATCAATCCCATCCACGTACTCCATGACAATATACATCGAGCTTGCGCGGCTCAAGAAATCGTAGATGTGGACGATGTTCTGATGGGCGAGCTGGGCCACGCTCATGGCCTCGCGCTCGAAGCGCTGCACGAGCGATTTGTCGTTGGCGAGCTCGCAGCGCAGCTCCTTGATGGCCACCGTGCGGGCGAGCGCCGGCTGCATGGCCTTGTAGACTACGGCCATGCCCCCGGAGCCGATCTCGTGCTGGATGGTGTAAGAACCGATGCGCCGTTCCGCCATGACCCGTAACGTTATGCCGGAGGCGGTCAGGATTCAATACCGACCGGCGCTCATTGCGACACCCCGCCTCGCTCGCTTACAAGAGTCGAGATGCGAGTCTTATGTGTGGGCGATGTGGTGGGCAAGACGGGCAGGGCAGCCGCTCTCAACCTCTTGCCGGTGTTGCGCGAGGAGCTTGTCCTCGACGCGGTGGTGGTGAACTGCGAGAACGCGGCGGCGGGCAAGGGCATCACGCCCGAGCTCGCGACCGAGCTGCTCGGGGTGGCCGACGTGCTCACGAGCGGCAACCACGTGTGGCACTATCGTAAGATCGAGGCCTATCTCGACGCCGAGCCGCGCCTCATCCGGCCCGCCAACTACCCGAACGCGCCCGGGCGCGGCGCGTGCCGCGTCGAGCTCGCGAACGGCCAGGCGCTCGGCGTGATCCAGGTCGAGGGTCGGGTGTTCATGCGCAACCTCGACTGCCCCTTCGCCGCCATCGAGCGCGAGCGTAAAGCTCTCGCCGGGGTTGCGTGCGTCATCGTCGACGTGCACGCCGAGGCCACGAGCGAAAAGCAAGCCATCGCCTGGTGCTTCGACGGCCAGGTGTCGGTGTTTGCCACCGCGGGCGGGCCGTGCTACCGGTGCCTCTTCGCCGAGCCGCCGCCGCCCGGCGTGGTGCCGGGCTGTGCCGATGGCGGGGTGCTCGGCGTCCTCCCGGGCATCGTCGGCGCCATCCAGGCGGTGCGGCAGACCGACCTCAAACTCCTCCTCGCCC
>CAYXQW010000485.1:0-2418 GCA_964466695.1 uncultured Bdellovibrionales bacterium | reverse complement strand
AGCGCGCCGGGATGGCCTTCGAGCGGCTCATCCGCCGGCAAAAAGCGCAACGCGAGGCAGAGCTCGAGGCCCCCATGGATGGGCCGGAGCCCTTCGAGCTCGGTCCGATCACGCTCTCTCCCGAGGGTGAGGCGTGGGTCGTCCGTGATGCCGCGCAGGCAGCCTCGGCAGAGGCTCCTCGCGCGTCTGGGCCAGCGCGCGAGGGCGAGCCTCCGCCGCTGCCCAGCCCAGTCGAGCTCTGGGGCACCGCGAAGCTCGGTGATCTTACGCATATGGCCGCGGACGGTGAGAACGACGAGCTCGATGAAGAGGTCGTGCTCGAGATGGAAGATCTCGAGGCGAGCGCGCCTGCGAGCGGCGCCGATTATACGGCGTTCTCCGATGTCACCGACAACCCGCGCGCCGCGCTCGACGACTGGCAAGACGTGCTCATCGAGACGGCAGGTATCGAGAAGAGCTCTGCGCGGCCGAGCCCGCGCGGGCAGAGCGCGCCGCCCACGGTAAGTTGGGAGGACGTCATCGCCGAGGCCGAGCGCGCTCGCGGCGCGCCCGCGGCGCCGGCGCCGGTGGAGGTGGCAGGCACCGTCATCGACGCGCAAGAGCTCGTCTTCGACTCGATCGACGCGAAGGACGCCGAGACGCGGCGCGGCGCGGTGGAGAGCTTGCTTTCCATGGGCACGAGCATCGACGAGGAGCTGTCGGCGCGGTTCCCCGGGCGGATCGACTTCGACCCGCTCGCCGCCACGAGCGGGCTGCCGCCGTTTCGTGCTTGCAGCGGGCTGCTCGAGCTGCTCGAGGCGCGCGGTGTGAGCGCCGCGCCTGTCGTGTTGCCGCACCTCGAGAGCCAGGATCCGGTCCATCGCCTATTCGCCATCTATTTCCTCTACACCGTGATCTACCCGCCGGCGCTCTCCGCCCTGGCTCGCAGGCTCTATGACGCCGAGCCGCGCAACCGTTATCTCGCTGCCGAGGCGCTCAGGCTCTACGCCAACGAGCCTGGTTATGGCGCGGTGGTCTATAGCTTGCGCGATCAGCTCAAGGTCCCCGTGCTCGATTCGCAGGTCTCCGCGGTGCAGATCTTGGGCCAGCTCCGCGAGCCGAGCGCCGTGCCCTCGCTCATCCCTCTCGTGGTCGCCAAGCGCTCAGAGCTCGCCGGCGCCGCCGCTTCCGCGCTGGCGGTGATCTGCGGTCAGGCCTTCGGTAATGACGTCGCGCGCTGGGCCGAGTGGTGGCAAGCCCACTACAACAAGCTGCGGCCGCTCTGGCTCATAGAGAGCCTGCGGCACCAGAGCGAGGCCTTGGCGAGCCTCGCGCACAACGAGCTCGTCTTGCTCTCCGGTTGGCAGCCGCAGGTAGCGGCTGATTTCTCCAAAAATCGCGAAGAGCTCATCCGCGCGTGGGAAGCCTGGTGGGAGCAGGCGGCGCGGTCGGGATCATCGCGCGGCGGTTAGTCGCGTCATCGCGGCTATTTCCTTCCGAATGTAGCGATGTCTGCTTGACAGCTCATGTCGATCTCGGTATGACCCGCCTTCCTTTCTGGCCGGGCGGGTGCCCTGCCAGAGGAGCGTATAAGGACGTAGGTATGCCAACGATCAATCAACTTGTCCGCCAGGGACGCGCCAAGGCTGTCGCCAAGAACAAGGCGCCGGCGTTGCAGGCGTGCCCTCAAAAGCGCGGGGTTTGCGTCCGCGTCTACACGATCACGCCGAAGAAACCGAACTCGGCCTTGCGCAAGGTCGCACGTGTGCGGCTGAGCAATGGCTTCGAGGTCACGACATATATACCGGGCGTGGGACACAACCTGCAGGAGCACTCGGTCGTGCTCATTCGCGGCGGTCGTGTCAAGGACCTGCCTGGTGTTCGTTATCACATCGTACGCGGCACGCTCGACGCCACCGGCGTCGACGGGCGGCGTCAAGGGCGCTCGAAATATGGCGCCAAGCGGCCGAGCTGAGCTGGAGGAGTTAAATGCCTCGTCGTCGTGAAGTACCGAAGCGCAAGATCAACCCCGATCCGAAGTTCGCGGATCGTACGTTGGCGAAGTTCATGAACGCGCTCATGATCAAGGGCAAGAAGGCGATCGCCGAGCAGATCATGTACCAGTCTTTCGATTACATCGCGGAGCGCGGTGGCGGCGAGGAGCCTTTGAAGCTGTTCAAGAAGGCGCTCGATAACGTCAAGCCCATGATCGAGGTCAAGAGCCGTCGCGTGGGCGGCGCGACCTATCAGGTCCCCATCGAGGTGCGTGCCGAGCGCCGTAATGCCTTGGCGATGCGCTGGATCATCAATTACGCGCGCGGTCGCGGTGAGCGCACCATGGCGGAGAAGATCGCCAACGAGCTCATCGACGCTTCGCAGAACAAAGGTAACGCGATCAAGAAGAAGGAGGACACCCACAAGATGGCCGAGGCCAACAGA
>CAYXQW010000484.1:462-2428 GCA_964466695.1 uncultured Bdellovibrionales bacterium | reverse complement strand
ACGCGCGAACGCCCCGATCCCGCAGCGTCCGCGCGACGCGCGGCAGGATCTCCACCGGGCATGATGACGAGAGCAGCTGTGAGCGCCCTGGCTTCGATCCATAAGGGGTGTCCGGCGCGGCGCCAGCTTCCTGCCGCCATGATTCAAGCGCTTCGGCGCCGGGCGAGGTGACGGATCCCGGGGGAGATAGCGCACGTGCCCTGCCCTTTGATCCGAAATCGGGTCAAAGGGAGGGGGACGTACCGTACGTGGCCGCCCTTGTGCTTCGTCTCAGGCTCACGACTGGGTGGACGTAGCGCATCTCCCCCGCTGTCGGTCGCCTCCCAGCGGATGAGTGTGGCCGCCGTTGGCCCAGTGCGGCACCGGGCTGAGGCTATGTCACGTCAAAGCCGGCGGCCCCGGCGAACTCCCGGAGCGTTATCCGACCGTAGCGGTCCCCCACGATCACGATGATGGTGCCCCGGTGCTTGAGCATCCTTTGGCGCCGGTAGCGCAGCACTCCCAGAGGCTCGGCGCGGCGGTCCATCTGCTCCATCGCCTGCGCTTCGTGCAGCTCCAGGCCTCGGTGCAGCATCAGCGCTACCGTCGAAAATACCGTGGCCGACATCAGGGCCCGCTCGTTGCGTGCGAGGCTGGACCCGAGCCCGAAGTGCTGCTTGCCCTCGCGGTTGAGGCGATTCTCGATCAGCGACCGCTCATCGTAGCGGTCGTAGCGCTCCAGTGCGTGCTCGGTCGAGGGCGACAGCAGCACTACCGGTCCCTTGCTGGGCTCGTCGTGCTCCTCGGCGTCTTTGTGGTCGGCACGGCTGCGGTCTGGCCAGCGCAGCACGACCGTCGCTCCGAGCGCCGTCGGCCGAAACTTCTTCGAGTGCACACGGCTCGAACCCGAGCCTCCCGGGCCGTAGAAGTCGGTCTGCTCCAACCCATCGACCTGAGCGACGAGCAGGCTCTCTCGGCTAGCGCTCACACGGCGCTCGTAGAAGAGCACCCCTTGGTCCTGCTGACTCCCGCGGGCCAGGCGTTGCGCCGTCTCCAGCGCCGTCTCCCCCTTTCGTGCCGCCGCCAAAAGCATTTCGTCTACGCGCTGCCGGGCCTCGGCGGTCACATCCATCTTCTCCTTGGCCGGACAGCACCACTGGATGCCACGCTCGGCCTTCAGCCACCACAGCAGGTCCCCGTCCAGAAACCCGCGGTCCAGCGCCACACTCACCAGCTGAGCGTAGCCCTTGAGGTTCGCTCGCGCCTGCTCGATGACCGCCTTGGCGTGCGTGCCCTCAGGCTTCTCGATCCGGTCGAAGGCGAAGCCCAGCGGCAGGCCCGTCTCCACCTCCATCAAATACCAGACCTTGAAACCACGCACCGTCACCTCCACCTGCCGTGGTCGCCTCGCTTTGCTGGCTACCTTGACCTTCTTGCGCACCCGTCCCGCGTCTTTGAACGACGGCACCACCTCCTCCCCGGTGCTATCGAGCGAGGCCCGTACTCGCTGGGGGAATACCCCTCGCCGGGCCATGGCTCGCACCACGGCGTTGAAAAACGTCATCAGCTCTTCGGGCTCGAGCGCGCTCTCGTGCCCCGCCATCACCTGCGACGACAAAGCCCCCCGGGGGCCCTCGAGTCGCGCCCGCGCTGGCCCCATCTCCCCGGCTTCCTCGAATTTGCCCCCCTGACCGTCCCGGGTCTTGCCCATCAAGGCTTCCCCTCGTCGGCTCGAGCCCATCAGCACCTCGTCGGCGCTGAAGCCAAGCAGCCCCATCCACCTCTCGTCGGTCAAAAGTTCGGACTGGACCTCCGGTCCACTGCCCAGCCCCAGCGACCGGCTCATGATGCCCAGCACGTTGAGCAGCAGCGGCCCGTACATCGTCCGCCGCTCCACTTCCTTGCCCGTCTTCTGCTCCAGGTAGGTCGGCGGCGGAGCCAGCCGACCCAGCGCCTCGGTCAGCTTCAGCTCGCTGACCATGAACCA
>CAYXQW010000484.1:0-452 GCA_964466695.1 uncultured Bdellovibrionales bacterium | reverse complement strand
TCAAGCTCGCCGGGCTGGCTGCCGTCCAGAACCGCGTCAAGTCGCTCTCGACGCTGCAGGGCCCGGCGAATGGCCTCGTCATCTCGTTCGAGCAGACGCAGCCTTCGCTCCTCGAGCTTGACCCGCCGACGCTGCCGAGCGCGTCTTTGCTGTCGCGAGGGATCCTCGCCCTCCGACGGCTCGACAGAAGACGCATCGCCTTGCTCCGACAAGACCGCCTCGGCCTGCCGCTCGGTTGTTCGCCCCTTGCGAGCGAGCTCCAGATTCTGCTCGAGCTGCTCCGCCGTCAGCCGCCCCCGACCGCCGGGTTGCGCTGGTCCGCGCTTGCTCATGGGCACCCTCCGTTGGGCCCATGAGATCACACCGGCGCAGATCGGTCGATCGCCAAAGAGCTCATCCGCGGCGGGTCACCGGACCCGCCGCGGGCCCGAGCCACGGCCCACGCTGCCGAC
>CAYXQW010000483.1:0-2429 GCA_964466695.1 uncultured Bdellovibrionales bacterium | reverse complement strand
GGGGGGATCGTGAGCGCGGCCGTAGACGGGATGCGCGTGGCCGAGAGCATGCTCGCGAGCCTTGGAGCTATGCTAATTTAGCTTGTAGTTGCGGGGCGGCACCACGTAGAGGTCGCGCCGGCGCTGCTTCACCTGCAAGATCCGCGATGGTCGCCACTTCCCGGTGGCGAGCAGGTAGCCCATGATCATGCCGCCGACGTGGATGGAGAGCGCGGCGGCGCCGGTCTGGATGCCGAAGATGAGCTGGATGCCGAGCAAGACATAGACGAGGGTGCGGGCGCGTACGGGGATGACGAAGCCGAAGAGCACGGTGGCGTTGGGCGAGCTTATCACCATCGCGACGAGCATGGCGTTGAACACGGGGCCCGGGCCCTCGCCCGCGCCGATGTCGCGAAAAGGCAGGATGAGGTTGAAGAGGAAGCTCAAGCCGAGGGCGAGCACGGCGGCGCCCACGGCCGAGGCCGCGAAGAAGCGCAAGAAGTCACGGCGACCCCAGAGCTGCTCGAACCAGCGACCGAAGAACCACAAGACGACCGCGCTCAAGATGAGGCCGAAGGGTTGGCTCTCGACGAAGGGGTAGGTGATGAGGCGCCAGAGCTCGCCGTCGAGGACGCGATCGACGCGAAAATCGAGGAGGCTCGTGCCCACGCCGAAGCGTCGCTCGCCGAGCGAGCCGATGAGCGAGATCACGAACAAGGCGATCATCAAGGCTCGCGTGCAAGGCGCGCGCGGTGGCGGGTCTTTTTTGCTGCCAGAGCTCTGTGCGAAGCCGCGCTGCACCTCGGTATCTCCTAGTCGGGGTGGGGGATGCTTGGGGCGCTCGCGGCCGCGCGTGGCGGCTTTGGTGGGCCGTCGGCGCCGCACCAACACCACGGCAAGAACCCGAGCATCGC
This sequence comes from uncultured Bdellovibrionales bacterium, assembly GCA_964466695.1. Classification (GTDB taxonomy): domain Bacteria; phylum Myxococcota; class XYA12-FULL-58-9; order XYA12-FULL-58-9; family JAFGEK01; genus CAYXQW01. Next base: position 1,536 of record CAYXQW010000483.1, on the reverse strand, counting down.
CGCGGCGATGATGATGCGAACCCAAGCGCCTTTCATCCAAGGGATGCAAAGGTTATGGGGAGAATGATGTCAAGGGCCTGCGCGCGGTCGAGCCTTGGGGCTGTCGCCTCGGCCTGCGCCATGTATTCATGGAGGGCGCTCTATTTCGCGGCTACAACTTACACATGCGAAAGAACCTACTCGCTTTCTTGCTGGCGTCGCTCGCGCTCCCGGCCATCGCGCAAGAGTCGTCCGAAGGCGGCGCGGCGCAAGGCAGCTTTACTCCTCCCATCTTTTCTCAGGCCACCGACGCCAAGTATCTCTTCGCCAGCGCCTTCCTCGCGCGCGCGAGCCCGCTCGACATCTTCGGTGTCGTGCTCGGCTCCGGGGGCAGCGTGTACGAAAACAAGTATCCGTTTCTGGGGTACGAGCTCGTGCTCGACGCCGCGCGCGGCGGTGGCACCTTCGCGGACATGTTGCCGGAAGACTTCGGCGGGCCGGATCTTGTCATCGGCGTAACCCGGATCGGCGGCGCCGGGGTTTTGAAGGCGAAGCCCGTGGACGCGCGGCACAACGGCTACTTCGGGCTCTTGTTCTATGGCCGCGCCGCGCTCGATTACACGCGGATCGCGACCAAGACCGGCTTTGGCACGGCCGGCCTCGGCCTCTTCGGCACCACGCTCAACATAGGCGCGCTCCTGGAGGGGCGCATCGGCGAGCACGCCGAGGTCATGCTCTTTGGCGGTTACCGCTCGACCGCGACCAAGCCTTTGGCCGACGATATGGCGCGCACGACGAGCGGCGCGCCGGAGTATGGCGGCAACATCGCCGTGCATCTCCCGCATAACCTCACGCTGACCTTGAGCACCTTGTTCGGCATCTTGCGCCAGGGGGACGACGACGAGGACCTGAAAGTCTACAGCCTCGGTATCTTGTGGACCCCCGAGGGCGGCGTCGCGCCGGTGGTCGATGGAGGTGCGCCATGAGCGCTGTCTGGCCAAAAGCGGTGATGGCGGTCGCGCTGTTCGTCTCGTCTTGTGGCAACGACTGCGTGGAGGGGGCGGTCGCCAAGAACGGCATCTGCATGCCGGCGTGCCCCGGGGTGAGCTGCGGCGATGGGATTTGCGCGCGCTATGTTTTGGAAGACGGCGCGTGGGATGACAGCTTGCGCTGCGAGGATCATCGAAGCTGTCCTGCCGACTGCGATAACCGCGGCGCCAACCTCGCCGACGTCATCTTCTACGCGCTGCTCGATATCGACGACGCCGACTTCGTCCCGAACCCCGCGCAGGCGGGGACTAGCGTGAGCGGACCTTGCGAAGATGGGGGTCAGGTGAGCGTCACCGGGATGCACGGTTGCCGCGATCTCTACGGGGTTACGAGCTGCATCCATGACTTCACCTACACCTTCGCGAACTGCGCCTACGAGAGCCCCTATCCGCGGGCGAGCGTCACCTTCGTGAGCGGCAGCCTCACAGGTCACTGGGAATACATAGACGAGGGTGAGGACACGAGTGTCGTCTATGACATCTCGGGTTCGGTTGTGATCGAGGGCGA
>CAYXQW010000482.1:317-2434 GCA_964466695.1 uncultured Bdellovibrionales bacterium | reverse complement strand
ACGGCCGACGCGTGCAGACCGAATGGGATGGTGTGGGAGTGTCCGTCATGGGGCTCGAGGATCTCATCGCCGCCAAGAAGGCAACGGCCCGAGAACAAGACCTCTTCGATGTCGAAGAGCTCGAAAGAGCCCGCCGCCTATAAAAAAAGCATCCGCGTCACGAGCGCCGCCGCCGCCAGATCCAAGCCGCGGGGAAGACGAGGCCGAGCAGGAAGGCTGGCACCAACAAGCCTCGTGAATTCGCGATTATCGCGAGGATGAGCAGCGCCCACGGCAAGAAGAACCCGAAGAGCCACAGACGCGAAGGCGGCTTGCGCGCCGTCGGGCGATAAAAGAAGAAGTCCACCGCCATGACGAGCGGGGCTGTGGCGCCCACGAACATGGCGACCGCGATGGTTGTAGGCACGAGGTCTCCTCTCAACGCGCGAGGGCGCGCGGCTCGCTTTTATGCTGCCGCAGATAGCGGTCCACCGCCTGCGCGGCACGCCGGCCCTCGGCGATCGCCCACACCACGAGCGAGGGCCCGCGCCCGGCGTCCCCGGCCACGAACACCCCGGGGACGCGGGTCTCGGTATCCTTCGCCATGATATTGCCGCGCGCGTCACGAGCGAGGCCGAGCTGATCTATGAGCTCCAGCTCCGGGCCGACGAAGCCCATGGCGAGCAGCAGCAGATCGCAAGGGATCTCGAACGCGGAGCCTTGCACCTCGACGAGCTTGCCGTCACGAAGCTCGACCCGCACCGCCGCGATCCCCGTGACCTTCCCCTCCTTGCCGAGGACGGCCTTGGTCATGACCCCGAAGTCGCGCTCGCCCCCCTCCTCGTGTGAAGAGGAGGTACGCAGGACCTGCGGCCACTCGGGCCATGGGTTCTCGGCGCGCCGCACCTTTGGCGGACGCGGCAGAAGCTCGAGCTGCAGCACCGACTTGGCCCCCTGGCGCAAGGAGGTTCCGAGGCAATCCGCGCCCGTGTCGCCGCCGCCCAAGATCACCACGCGCTTGCCTTTGGCCAGCACGGGATCGTCGTGCACCAAGAGCCCGGCGTTCCGCCGGTTTTGCTGCGCGAGGAACTCCATGGCGAGGTGGACGCCCGCAAGGTCGCGCCCCTCGACCTCGAGCTCGCGCGGCCGGCGCGAGCCTATCGCCAGCACCACCGCGTCGAAGCGCCAGCGAAGCTCGCTCGCCAAAGGCCGCGCCCCGACGTTGGTCGAGAGCGCGAAGAGCACCCCCTCGCGACGGAGCTGGTCGACGCGCCGGTCGATGATGCTCTTGTCGAGCTTGTAGTCGGGGATGCCGTAGCGCAAGAGCCCGCCCGCCCGGTCGTCGCGCTCGAAGACGGTGACGCCATAACCCAAGCGTGCGAGCTGCTGCGCCGCCGCGAGACCCGCGGGCCCCGAGCCCACCACGGCCACGCTGCCGCGGGCGCGGTGACGCGGGCGGTGCGCCTCGAGCGGCCCCGTGCCCATGTCGCCGATATAACGCTCGATGGCCTTGATGGACACCGGCGTGCCCTCGATGTTGAGCACACAAGAGGCCTCGCAGGGCGCCGGGCAGACGCGCCCTGTGATCTCGGGGAAGTTGTTCGTCGCGGCGAGCGCCGAGGCGGCGCTTGCGTCGTCGCCCCGATAGACGCGGTCGTTCCAGTCGGGGATGAAGTTGCCGAGCGGGCAGGCCCAGTGACAAAACGGGATGCCGCAGTCCATACAGCGGCTCGCCTGCGCGACGAGCTCTTCCTTCGGCAGCAAGTCCTCGAACTCTTTATAGTCACAGAGCCGCTCGGCGACCGGACGCGCCGACCCCTTCTTACGAGCGACCTTCAGAAAACCTCGTGGATCACCCATGACTCACCCGCACCTCTCTCTCGCCCTTTTGCGCGGCGCGCTCGACGAGCGCTTGTCGATATTCACTCGGCACGAGGCAACGCACGTAGGCCGCAAGCTCCTCGAAGCGCGCGAGCACGTCCTTGCCGTAGACGCTCCCCGTGCGGGCCACGTGCTCCTCGATGAGCGCGCCGACACTTTGGACGTCACCGCCACCATCGTCGTCCTGGCGGTGCGTGGTTACCTGCGCATCGAGGAAATCGAGAAGACCTGGATCTTCGGCAGCAAGGACTACCGGC
>CAYXQW010000482.1:0-307 GCA_964466695.1 uncultured Bdellovibrionales bacterium | reverse complement strand
CCTCGAGCGTAGCTTTTTCGATGTCCACTGCGCGCTCGGGGTGGCACCGCTTGGCGAGCACCTCTTCGAGATCGAGCACGTAAGCTACCCCGCCGCTCATACCCGCGCCGAAGTTCCGCCCGAGCGGGCCGAGGACGAGCACCGTGCCGCCGGTCATGTACTCGCAGCCGTGATCGCCCACCCCCTCGACCACGGCCGTCGCGCCGCTGTTGCGCACCGCGAAGCGCTCACCGGCCCGGCCGTTGAAGAACGCCTTGCCGCTGGTGGCGCCGTAGAGCACCGTGTTGCCCACGATGACCTGCTCGTG
>CAYXQW010000481.1:0-2443 GCA_964466695.1 uncultured Bdellovibrionales bacterium | reverse complement strand
ACATCAAGTTCACCTTGATCGGGGCGCGCGATCTCCGATCTCCCCTCTACTCTCAGTCGAAGACCATCCGCGACGATCTGGTGCCCGGCGACGAGCACTGCGATGTGCTGTTTGAAGGTCTGGTCGAGGGTTTGTCATACTGGCTCGAGGTCGACCAGAGCTCGGATGGAGGCAAATACTATGCGCTCGAAGCTCGTCCTTGGGATGAGTTGGCTGCTCTCGCTCGCGCTGCTGCGATGCGCCGCGGCGACGAGCGCCCACGCGGGCGAGTACAAACGCCCTGATCCCGCCACCCTCAGCGTCGAAAAGCTGACGTCTCCTGTCGGTGGCAAAGGAGCCCCAAGTTTCATCGATCGCGCCAAGATGCTCTGCGTCGGCTATCTGAACTGGACCTACCGCAACGAGAGCGACACCTTCACCCTGCACTTTTTCCCTGGCGACGCTGTCGCGACAAGCCTGCCCGCGGCGGCGCCGGTCTCGTGGCCGGCGAGAGCGCCACTTCCTCCAGAGCTCGAGCCAGTGCTCGCCGAACGCTGTGGGGAGAAGACCAGCCTCTTCGTGAAGCTCTTGCCTGCGAGTTACGGTAATACCGAGAAGATGGCCGAGCTACTCGCCGATCCGCGCTCGTTCATTTTCGTCTCCATACCGAAAGCTGAGCTCCCCGAGCTCCGGGGCAGAGATCAGGCAGAGAGCCGCTTTATATGGTGGGCTAGCAGAGAGGTCGGCTACGCGTTTGTCGTGGACTCCGTGGATGGCCGGGTGCGGCTGTGGATCATCGCCATGGATCATTTGCCGGAGGAGGGCGAACGGGGCGACCTCGTGCCCGAGGAGGATGGTCCTCATATGGCCAAAGCGAAGCTCGATCAGGCTCGCAGAGAAGACAACGCTCACGGATCGATCCGCGGGATGGCAGTGTTGCAGATCAAAGACAGCACAGAGCGCCTGCGCGTGGTCGCGGCCGACGGCGACCTCGTCGCGCTCCACCTCGATGCGATCATCGACCATATAGCGCCCATCACCGGCACCTTGGGCCGGTATGTCATCACCGGCCTGCGACACTACAACGAGATCTTTTCTGATGGCATCGCGCGTCGTTTCGCGGTGGTCGCCGACATCAAAGATGACGGTGCGGTGACCATGGTAAAAGGCGCCTTTCGTGTGGGGCGAGAGCGCAGGTCGGTCTTGCTCTTCGCTGCGACGCGGACGGAGAGTGGGAAATTGCGTCACAGCGCCCTGGCCCACAACTGGCTCCGCTTCGACCCCGAGGCGAAGACGCTCCGCTTCGAGCTCGTTCCCGCCGATGCGCTGGACGAAGAGGCCGTACGCTGGCACAAGAAGCGCGACAGCATCGTAGCCCGCTATCGCCGGGGAGTCTTCGATCTCTCGGGCTCACGCTGGGAGGGGGGGCGAAACTCCGATTGGCCAGAGTCGTGGGGCACGATCTCAATCACCGATAAGTGGTAGGTAGGCCGTCGTCACGGCCTCTCGAGTTTCGCCAAGCTTTTGCGTGATAATGCCCACCATGCGGATCAGGGGCCGAGAAATCGTCAGGGCACGAACGGTCGCGCCTCGACACCGATTACATTCGGAAGAGGCCACTGTCTGCGGTTGTCATCATTTTCGTTGAAGCCAGTTTCATAGCTCCCCGCAAGATCGATTGCGATCCCGCCCCCTTTGATGGAGAGGCTTGCCTCTGGTTCTTGCTGCGTATTCGCACGCTGCAGATCTGGAAGTCGTTCGAGTATCCGTTTTACCGCAACAACGACCCTCTGCTCGGTGGTGAGGAGGCCGCGCGCGACCTCAAGTTTTGGTTTCGCGACGACTACTTCGCGACCCAAGCTCTCCGCGAGATCTGCGCAAAGCTCGACCTCGGGTCGAGACGTGATCCGAGGGAGCTGCTCGAGCTCGTGGGGACGGCGCTCGTACGCGGGCAGCTCGTCGCGGCCTACGAGCCCGAGCGAGTCTACGTCTGCCGCGAAGACGCGCCCGAGGAGGTCGCGACGCCGCGGCCGACCCCCGTCCCCGACTGGATCGATGTCCGCGTGGTGTGGGACGACAGCGGCGAGCCTTTGTGCGGCCTGCCGATCGTGGTGCAACCGTCGCGGTCGTCGTACCAGATGCGCACGACCGACGGCGAGGGGCGGGTCCATCTCGAGCCCGTACCCGCCGGCCCGTGCGAGGTGCGCTGCAGCTTCGACGACTTGCCCGCGCGCGCGTGCGTGCGGCTTGTCGGTACGGGAGAGGTCGGGCGCACGGACGACGAGAAGTCGCGCGCGCCCGACCGTCGCAGTCTTCGGCCGCAGGCGATCGTGAGCGCGAGCACGCACAAGGTCCGGACGGGCGAGACCCTCGAAGGGCTCGCTCGTGGTATCAACCTCACCGGGCAAAAGCTCGCCAAGTTCAACTTCGGCACCGAAGACCCGGCCAAGGTCGCCGAGCATCT
>CAYXQW010000480.1:0-2447 GCA_964466695.1 uncultured Bdellovibrionales bacterium | reverse complement strand
CGACGTGCGTCTGCCAAACCTTATCGAACAACGTACTCGGCTTCATGCTTGCACCTCTTTCTTAGTGGCGACGGTCTCGTCTCCATCCTCCGCGTGAGCCATGCTCACGGCGAGGAGCTTGTTTACCGCGGCGAGGTAGGCCTTCACGCTCGCGACGACGATGTCGGTGTCGGCCGCGTGCCCGACCATGGTACGCGGCGTGTCGGTCTCATACTGCGGGTTGACGCTGGCCCCCGGGTTTGTACCTTGCACCCGCACCGAAACCTCGCCCAAGGCGTCGATGCCCTGGGTCACCGCTTGCACGCTGAACTCGAGCAAGGTGCACGGAGCGCGCACGAGCTCGTCCACCGCCTTGAAGGCGGCGTCCACAGGTCCCGTGCCCACGGCCGCGTGGACGAGGCTCTCGCCCGCAGGTCCGCGCAAGCGCACCGTGGCGGTGGGCAAGCCCATCGTGCCGCAGGCCACCTGCAAGCCGTCGAGCGACCAGTACTCCGTCGGGTGGTAGAGCTCGTCGTGCACGAGGGCCTCGAGGTCGGCGTCGGTGATGGTCTTCTTCTTGTCCGCGAGATCCTTGAAGCGCTCGAAGGCCTTGATGAGGTCGGGCTCCGACAAGGCGTAGCCTAGCGTGGCCAAGCGCGCCTTCACCGCGTGCCGCCCCGAGTGCTTGCCGAGCACGAGCTTGCTCGTCGTGGCGCCCACGGTCTCGGGCCGCATGATCTCGTAGGTCAAGTGATGCTTGAGCATGCCGTCCTGGTGGATGCCCGCCTCGTGCGCGAAGGCGTTGGCGCCCACCACCGCCTTGTTCGGCTGCACCGAGATACCCGTGCAGCTCGAGACGAGCTTTGAGAGGTGCATGATCTGTGTGGTGTCGACGCCCGTCTCGAGGCCGAAGTAAGAGGACCGCGTGCGCAAGGTCATCACCACCTCCTCGAGCGAGGTGTTGCCGGCGCGCTCGCCGATGCCGTTGACCGCCACCTCCACCTGCCGCGCGCCGCCCACCACGCCCGCGAGGCTGTTCGCCGTGGCGAGCCCGAGGTCGTTGTGGCAGTGCACCGAGAAGACCGCGTTCGTGGCGCCCTCGGTGTCCTTGATCAAGCGGGCGATGAGCGCGCCGAACTCGGCCGGCGTCGTGTAGCCCACGGTGTCGGGGATGTTGATGGTGGAGGCGCCGGCCGCGATGACGTGCGCGATGAGCTCGCAGAGGAACTCGGGGTCGCTGCGGCCCGCGTCCTCGGGGCTGAACTCGATGTCCGGGCAGATGCTCCGCGCGTAGGCCACCATCTCGACGGCCTTCGCCAAGACATCGGCGCGCGACATGCGGAGCTTGTGCTCCATGTGGATGTCCGAGGTCGCGATGAAGGTGTGGATGCGCGGGCTCTTGGCCTCACGCACCGCCGTCCAGGCCTTGTCGATATCGCCCTTGGTGGCGCGGGCCAAGCCGCAGATGATCGGCGGCTCGCCCGAGGGGGTGAACTCTTTGCTGTTCCGCTGCCCGACGCTCGCGGCGATGGCGCGCACGGCCTCGAGGTCATCGGGGGAGGCGGCCGGGAAGCCGGCCTCGATCACGTCCACGCCGAGGCGCGCCAAGGCTATGGCGACCTTCATCTTCTCGGGCGAGGTCATGGTGGCGCCCGGCGACTGCTCGCCGTCGCGCAAGGTGGTGTCGAAGATACGTACGTAGTTAGGAGCTGAGGGTTTCATTTTTTCTCCAGTTCGCGCTTTGGAAACACAAAGCAGCGACACATGTCAAACCATGGGCCGGGCTGCGGCCCGAGCTATGGCTGCGCTAATCCTCTATGAAGAACGAGAAGAAGTAGCTGATCACGCCAACGCAGCGGTCTAGCCGTGCGTTGGCAGTCGCAGCTCGTCGCGCAGTCGCAGAGCCCGGAGCAGCGAGATGATGCCGCCTGCTTGGGCGATGCCGATGAGCGCGCACATCGCCGAGCGAGGGGTGTCATTGAAGGGGCTGCTGATCTCGGGGCTGGACATAGACCACATGGTTTTTATCGCTCCCCCGGTTTACGCGCACGCGACTGGAACCATCCTGCCGCGCGTTACGAACGACTGACCTACATATATAACGTAGCCACGCGAGTTTGGCAACCGCGCGAGCACACCGTGTGGTAGCTCAGAGATAAGCAGCCTCCCATGCAGCCAAGCTTACTCAATAATAGCTATTGCGCCTCTGAACGGCTCAAACAACTCAGGATAGAAGCCAGTGTTACTAGGATTTGAGAAGCAGAACGTAAACTCCCCGCCTTTTTGGACATACGAGAGTCTGGTTATACCGCCATGAAGATAAAGCGTTTCTGTCACCACACCCTCCTCAACGCCAGAGATTGCTTTTCCCACTCTAATCAACCACGCGGCTTCAACATTCGTAAGGGAACTATTTTTTACAACTAAACCATCGACCACTTTTCCTAGAAGACGGAGGGCTGATTCAC
>CAYXQW010000479.1:0-2458 GCA_964466695.1 uncultured Bdellovibrionales bacterium | reverse complement strand
CTTGTTGATGAGCAAGAGGTAGAACACGATAGCCATGGTGGCGACCGAGAGGCCGAAGAAGGTGTTGTAGAAGGCGATGGCGATGCCTTGCGACAAGATGGCCTGGCGCGTGGCGGCGTTCTCGCTGCCGGCGCCCTGAAACGCGATGATGAGGCCGTGGATGGTGCCGATGAGGCCGAAGAGCGTGGCGAGGTTCGAGAGCTGGGGAAGAAAGACGGTGCCAGCCTTGACCTTGGGGACCTCCTCGAGGGCTACGGTCTCGACGCCGCGTCGGATCTCTTTCTCCGAGCGGTCGGCGCGGGTGAACGCCGCCGCCAAGATCCGCCCGAGGGCGCCGCCGGCCGCGTTGCAAAGATGCAGCGCCTTGCCGAAAGATCGCTGCTCGGCGTAGACCATCGCCTCTTTGAGCAGCGACTTGCGAGCGGGGCTCTTTCCCCAGAGGAAGAAGAAGCGCCACATGGCGATAGCCACGGTGATGAGCGACACCGTAAGCGTCGCGAACATGAAGGGGCCACCCGCGAGAAGAAGACTGATCATAGATTCTGGTTCCTCGATATACGAATGAGAGAATTTTCCCCGCGCCGATGCGCGCTGTCAACTCTATCTACCTCATGACGCGGGGCACGCGCGACCTCCTCGTCATGGCGAGGCCGTAGCGGCGGGCGCCTCGACCGGCGGCGGCTTTACGGGCGCGCTCTGCGTGGAGAGCAGCACGATGAGCACGATCGTCGCACCAAGCAAGAGACCGAGCACGATGAGCTTGCCGCGCAGATCATCGCGCTTCAAGTTGGCCACGAGGTAGCGCGTGTTGTAGCGCTCGTCCTTCTTTTCGCTCGGCTCTTCTTTGCCGAAGGGGTCCTCGGCGGCGGGGGGTTGCGGTCCTTGGGCGTCGGCCATGATGAGCTCCTCCTTGACGACATCCGGCATTCGCTCAAGCTTAGCCGCCTTTCGCCCTGCGGGCCATGGATCTCGGTGTCAGGCACCGGCAAAATCTTGGTTCAGGCTTGAGCGCCGGTGCGCCACCTTGAGCTTGAGCTCATTGAGGCGCGCTTGTAGGGCCTCGATGCCGAGGGTGGCGTACTTCTTCGGCAGCATCCGGCGGTTTGAGGCCTCGAAGACGGCGATGAACTCCGGCACGGGGGTGCCAGACACCCGCAAGTCGGCGCCAAACACCGTTGAGGCCGGGCTTCTTTTCAGAGGCCGCCAGACGCTGACACCTCATGCTGACACAGGGGTTTTTCGCTTACGCCGCGCGCGTTTGTCTGGCCTTTTGGCCCCCCCGAGCTCTCCAATTCGCTTGGGATCCTGATCGAGCAACCGCAACAAGTTGCTCATTGGTAGACTGACTGCCACCGTGCCGCTCTCGTACTTCTGGAACGCCCGCGGACCGCCACCTAGCATTTCGCTCGCGCGCCGTTGTGATAGGCCTAGGCGTTCACGTATCCGGTGCACTTCGTCCGGCGGTAGCACTCCGTCTACTTCGGCCTTAAACGCCATGAAGGCCCTATCGGTGGCCTCGATGTCAGCACCGTCGTGGACACCTTCGCGGCAGGTCTTGCAGTACCAACCAGGTTGCTCAATCGTAATCTGACACCCGCCGTAAACGAACGTCTGCGGCACAACTCCACGAGTCATAAGACCGCCACAGGAACACTTTCGGCTCTCTTCTCGCATGATCACTTCTCCTTGAACGACAGCAGCCGGAACTCACTTATGACAGCCGATCTACTCCTCGCAAACCCAGTCTTCGCACGTCACCACCGGCGCCCCGTTCTTGCGCGTGAGCTTCTCGATGGCCACCGCGCGCTCGAGACTCGGGCGCGTTCGACCGGAGAGCAAAAAGCTCATGCTGTGTCGCGAGAGGCCCAGCTCGTCCGCAAATTCTCCTGCCGATCGCCAATGCTTTTCGATGTGCTGCGCCAAGAGCCGTCGCCCGCGCAAGCGGAAGGTACCGCGGGGATTATGCGCCATGAGAGACGGTAGAGCACAGAGCGCCTTGCAGAGAATATGTAACCGTGGTTACATGGGACTCGCGACCGACGGGAGGTGTGCGGCAATGACCGAACTTCTGCGTAAGACCAAAACCGCCATGCGTGAAGCAACGCCGCTCCCACAGACGCTGGAATCGGCGAGCGACGCCATAGAGCTCGTCGAAGCGCTGGCGAACGCCGCGAGCGTGGCGCTGAAGAGCTTACCCTACGTGGCACTGCCAAAGGACCAAAGGGCCGCAAGTCGGCTGTTCCGATTGGTGGAGGCGACTGCGAAATCAGCGGCAGAGGCCGCCGACGCGGTGGAAAGGGCTATCGAGGGGGCTGTCGCGGCACCTGCACCAATCGGTCGCGGTTCTTATGGGCGCGCCCGCCGCTAGCCCCGCCCCATGGTGCCAGACATCCGCAAGTCCAGCGCCGCGGTTGACTTCGGCCGCGCCGGGTCGTTATGGGTCGTCTTTCTTCAAATC
>CAYXQW010000478.1:1497-2465 GCA_964466695.1 uncultured Bdellovibrionales bacterium | reverse complement strand
CCTCCGATGATAATTGCAAGACTCGACTTGCACGAGGTGCTCATGAAGGTAGACCGATCGCGAATCGTCGCTCGCTTAAAGAAGCTCGGACCGCTCATCATCGGCCTCGGCGTAGGGGTCTTGTTCGCCGCCGTCAATATCACGATCGAGAGCGGTGTCTTCTCCTCGGGCCTTTTGTCCAAGAACGGCCTCATCCACCTGCTCGATCTCAAGTCCCTCGACGTCAAGTACCAGGGGCGCAAAGAGGCCAAACCGCCCGAGCCCAAGGTGATCATCGCGGCGGTGGACGAGAAGGGCATCGAACGTTACGGGCTCTGGCCCTGGAGCCGCACGGTGGTGGCGGAGTTCGTGCGCAAAGCGACCGCCGGCGGCGCCCGCGTCATCGCCTTCGACGCGGTGTTCGGCGATGAAGATCGCAACGCCTCCTGGGTCACCTTAAAGCGCTTCGCCCAAGAGTTCGAAGACGCCGGGCTCTCGTCCGCCTCGCCCGTCACCCGGGAGCTCCGCGGCCGCATAGGCGCGGCGAGCAAAGCCCACGAGGCGCTCAAACGCGAGATCTTCGCCAACACGGCGAGCAAGAGCAAGCAAGCGCGCGCGGCCGACAAGAAGGCCCTCGAGCTTGTGGCCTCAGAGCTCTTGCGCGCCGAGCGCGCCCTCGCCGCCGCTGAGCTGCGCTCGGCCAAGTTCTCCGAGATCTTGCGCGCCGAGGTAGACGCCGCCTCCCCCGACGACGCCTTGGCCGCAGCCATCTCCGCCTCGCCGCAGACCATCCTCGGCTACATCGGCTATCTCTCGCAAAGCGAGCTTACTGGCGTGAACGACACGCGCGCCCGTGACGGCTTTCGCTGGCTCTCGCCCTCGACGATCGACGCGGTCTACGAGTACGGCGAGGCTGAGGTCGGCGGGCAGATGGTGCCCATCGTCAAGAAGGCCGAGGACATCAGCGTCGCCTCCTTGGACATCGGCGC
>CAYXQW010000478.1:0-1487 GCA_964466695.1 uncultured Bdellovibrionales bacterium | reverse complement strand
GGGTGCTCCCCCCTCTCGAGAAGTTCGCGCGCGCCGCGCGGAGCTTCGCGTACTTCAACGCCTCACCCGATCGCGACGGCCAGATGCGTCGCATCAAGCTTTTGCACTCCCACGAAGACAAGCTCTACCCCGCCCTCGCGGCGGTCGCGGCCGCGCGCTACTTCGACGCGGAGATCTATCCTTTGAAAAACCCGTTCGACCCGCGCAAGCTATACGGCCTGGCGCCCATAAACCCCGAGACCGGCGTCATCCCCACCGACTTCGACACGCGCCTCGTCTTGAATTACTACAAAGACCCCGAGAAATACTTCCCCGCTTACTCGGTGGCAGACTTCATCGACGGCACCCTGCCAAAAGAGATCTACCGCGACAAGATCGTGTTGTTCGGCTACACGGCGCAAGGCTGGCTCGACCTGCGCCCGACGCCCTTCTCCGCCGCCACACCCGGGGTCTACATCCACGCGACCGCCATCCAGAACATAGTCGACGGCATCTACCTCGAACGCTTCTTCGGTATCGCCCTGGTCGAGGCTCTCTTCTATATCCTGTTCGGCCTGTTGTTCGGGCTGCTCTTGCCGCGCATCCCCGCGTGGGCTGGGTTCTTCGCGACCACGGCCTTCGTCGCCGGCATCTACTACTTAGACCTCGCGCTCATCTTCCCGCGCGGCGTCTGGGTGATGAATGTCCTGCCCTCCCTCCAAGCTTTCCTCTCCTTCATCGGCATAACCGTGTTCGGCTTCCTCACCCTCGGGCGCGAAAAGCGCATGATCCGCCGCGCCTTCCAGTTTTATCTCTCGAAGAGCGTGGTCGACGAGGTGCTGAAGGATCCGAGCAAGCTCAAGCTCGGCGGCGAGAAGGTGACCGCGTCCGTGCTGTTCTCCGACGTGCGCGGCTTCACCACCATCAGCGAGAAGCTCTCGCCAGAGGCCCTGGTGTCGCTGCTCAACAGCTACCTGACACCCATGACCGACATCGTGCTCGCGTACGAGGGCACGCTCGACAAGTACATCGGCGACGCCATCATGGCCATCTTCGGCGCGCCCGTGCATCACGAGGACAGCCCGCTCCGCGCGTGCCGGGTCGCGCTCGAGATGATGCAGCGGCTCTATGGGCTCAGGCAGGAATGGCGCGCGCAAGGGTTGCCCGACATCGACATCGGCGTAGGTATAAACACCGGCACCATGTCGGCCGGCAACATGGGATCTTTGCAACGCTTCGACTACACGGTGATGGGCGACAACGTGAACCTCGCCTCTCGCCTCGAGAGCATCAATAAGCAGTACGGCACCAACATCATCATCAGCGAGTTCACCTTCGCGGCCGCTAAGGGGCAGGTCTACGCGCGCGAGCTCGACCTCGTGCGCGTCAAGGGCAAGCGAGAGCCCGTGAAGATCTACGAGCTGCTCGGCGAGGGCGCGCCCGCGGGGGCGCACGCCGACTTGTTGAGCGAGTTTTCGCGCGCCCTCGACTTCTACCGGCGCCAGCAT
>CAYXQW010000477.1:0-2477 GCA_964466695.1 uncultured Bdellovibrionales bacterium | reverse complement strand
ACTGCGCCTTCCGCGCCGCCAACCGCGAGGTGACGCGGCGGACGCTCTCGCAGGAGGAGATCGCGAGCGAGGTGCGCGTGCTCATCGACCAGGGCCACAAGCGCGTCCTGCTCGTGGCCGGCGAGTCCTACCCTGGTGAGGGTTTCGCTTACGTGCTGCGCGCCATCGAGACCATCTACGGCGTCAAGCACGCAAACGGCGAGATCCGCCGCGTCAACGTCAACGTCGCACCGCTGTCCTTATCCGAGTTTCGCGAGCTCAAAGCCGCCAAGATCGGCACGTACCAGGTCTTTCAGGAGACCTACCACCGCGAGACCTACGCGCGGGTGCACGTCCGCGGCAAGAAGCGCGACTACGACTGGCGCATCTCAGCCATGGATCGGGCCATGCAGGGGGGCATCAATGACGTGGGCATCGGCGCCCTGTTCGGCCTCTACGACTGGCGCTTCGAGCTGCAAGCCTTGTTGCAGCACATCGCGCACCTCGAACAAAGCTTCGGCGTGGGCCCGCACACCATCAGCGTCCCGCGCTTAGAGCCGGCGGTAGGCTCGGAGCTCGCGGCGCACCCGCCGCACCTCGTCACCGACGAGGACTTCTGCAAGATCGTGGCTATCTTGCGCCTCGCGGTGCCGTATACGGGCATCATCATGTCGACGCGCGAGAGCCCGAGCGTGCGGCGGCAGACCTTGGCGCTCGGGGTCTCCCAGATCTCGGCGGGCAGCCGCACCAACCCCGGCGGCTACGCCGAGAGCTTGAGCGAGCAAGCGGCCCAGTTTCAGCTCGGCGACCATCGCACCCTCGAGGAGGTCATCCGCGACGTCGCGAGCTTAGGCTACGTGCCCTCGTTCTGCACCGGCTGCTATCGCCTCGGGCGCACCGGTCAGGACTTCATGGACCTCGCCAAGCCGGGGGAGATCAAGAACCACTGCGACCCGAACGCGCTCTCGACCTTCCTCGAGTACCTGCTCGACTACGGCTCGCCCGAGGCCGTGCGCGAAGGCGAGCGCGCCATCGAGGCCGCGCTCTTTGGCATGAACGAGAAGCAGCAGGCCATCTCCAACGTGCTGCTTAACGCCGTGCGCGCGGGCAAGCGAGACCAGTTCGTATGACGAGCGACATAAAGATCAACACTCCGAAGGGCATGCGGCTGCACATCGGCCTGTTCGGCCGTCGCAACGCCGGCAAGTCGAGCCTCTTGAACGCCATCACGCGCCAGGACGTCTCGATCGTCTCGCCCTCGGCCGGCACCACGACCGACCCGGTCGAGAAGCCGATGGAGCTCTTGCCGCTCGGGCCGGTGTTGTTCATCGACACCGCGGGCATCGACGACGAGGGCGCGCTCGGGAGCTTGCGCGTGCAAAAGAGCCGGCGCGTGCTCGAGCGCACCGACCTCGGCGTCGTCGTCGCCACGGCAGACGCCTGGGGTTCGTTCGAAGAGCAGCTCGTGCAAGAGCTCGCGGCGCGCGGGCTCCCCGTGATCGTGGTGCTCAACAAGGTCGATCTTAACCCACCCGACGACGAGCTCTTGGCGAAGCTCGCCGCGCTCGATCTCCCCGTGGTCGAGACCGTGGCCTCAGAGCGAAAGGGCGTGCTCGCCTTTCGCGAGGCGCTGCTCGCCGCGGCCCCGGCGCATTTTCTCGACAACCCGGTGATCGTCCGCGACCTCGTACCAAAAGGAGAGCTCGCGTTGCTCGTCATACCAATCGACAAAGAAGCTCCCAAGGGCCGGATAATCCTGCCGCAGGTGCAGACCTTGCGCGACCTCCTCGACGGCGACGCCATGGCCCTCGTGGTCAAGGAGCGCGAGCTCGGTCTGGCGCTGGCCTCGCTCAAGAAACCACCAAAACTCGTGGTCACCGACTCGCAGGCCTTCGCCGAGGTCGCGGCCATAACCCCCGCAGAGGTGCCGCTCACGGGTTTCTCCATCCTCTTCTCGCGCTTCAAGGGCGATCTCGTCGCGGAGGTCGAGGGCGCGCTCGCGGTCGCGCGTCTTAGGCCGAAGAGCCGCGTGCTCATCGCCGAGGCGTGCAGCCACCACCCCATCGAGGAGGACATCGGCCGGGTCAAGATCCCCGCCTGGCTCACACGCCACGTCGGCGGCGAGCTCGACTTCACTCACGTTCAAGGCCACGACTTCCCCGAGGACCTCGGCGCCTACGAGCTCGTGATCCACTGCGGCGCCTGCATGTTCAACCGCCGCGCCATGCTGCAGCGCATCGCCGCCTGCCAGCGCGCGAGGGTGCCCATCACCAACTACGGCCTCGTCATCGCCTACACCCTCGGCATCCTCGAGCGCGCGCTTGGCCCCTTCGCCGAAGCCGCCGCCCGCTACCGCGAGCTATGCACCGCATGCTGACCCGCGCAAAGCTCTTGGAGCTTTTGCGAGAGACCGACCCCGCGCGGCTCGACGCGCTCTTCGACCGCGCCGATAAGGTGCGAAGAGCGCACGTCGGCGACGAGGTGCACCTGCGCGGCCT
>CAYXQW010000476.1:0-2490 GCA_964466695.1 uncultured Bdellovibrionales bacterium | reverse complement strand
CGCGCGCCGTGCTCGACGCGGGCAAGCACCATGAGGCGATGTGGCTCCTCACCGAGGCGACCACGATCTTCGAGAACGCCGAGGCCGCCCCCTTCCATGTCTTCTATGCCGAGCTCGCGCTCGCGGCGAAAGATCCCGGGGCGGCCAAGCAGGCCCTCGCCCGCGGGCTCGAGCTTGCCGCCGACGACGTCGCGTTGCTCGTGAAGATCGCTACGCAAGCCCAAGCCATAGCTGACGTCGAGCTCGCCCTTTTAGCCTATCGACGCGCGCAAAAGCTCGACCACACCTACGACGAGCCCTTCGCGAACGCGCTCGCCGCCGCGCGCGCGTGGGACGAGCTGCTCGTCTTCTTGCAAGCGCGCGCCGAGGCCGCCACGGGCGCCGAAGCCGCGAAGCTCTACGAGCGCGCGGCCGAGCTCTGTGCCTCTCACCTCGAAGATGAGGAGCGGGCGCTTACGCTCTACATGCAGTCGCTAGAGCTCACGCCGAGCGCGGGCGTGATCCACAAAGCCTACGAGCTCGCGGTGCGTCACGAGCGTATCGATCTCGTCGCGCACACCGGAACGCTGTTGCTCGAACGGCTCGCGCCGAGCGCCAAGGAGCGCGGCGCGGTCTTACGCCAGACGATCGACGCCCTCGACGTTACGGGCCACACGCAAAATACCCGAGCGCTCCGCGAGGAGCTGCTCTTGCAGAAGACCTTGCAGCCACGCGACAAGCTCGCCCTCGCGCGGCTCTATGCTCCCGAGGCACCCGCGCGCGCGGCGCCGCTGCTCACCGAGGCGGCGCTCGATCCCGCGTACGAGGAACAACCGACCTTGCTCGCGGAGGCCGCGCGGCTCTGGCTCGCGCAAGGCGACAAGGACCGCGCGGCGGCGATGCTCGCGCAGGCCATAACGCGCGGCGACCTCGAGCTTGCGACCCACCGCCTCGCCATCGAGCTCTTGACCGGCCCCCTCCGCCTCGCATCACTGCAACGCCTCCTCGACGCCGGGGACGACGAGGCTTGGCCAGCGGCCGACCGCGCCCTGGCGCGCCTGGAAATCGCCCTCTCTTTGCTCGAGCGCGCTGCGGCCGAAGAGGCGCTCACGCTCCTCGAAGAAGCGCGGAGGTTCGCGCGGGTCCCGCGGTGGGCCGAGAGCATGGAGCGCGCGCTCTCGTCTTTAGAGCGCGAGCTCGAGCTCGCCACGCTCTGGCTCGATGAGGTCACGGCCGACACGGCTCCCTGGTCGGGCGACGAGCGGCGCTCGCGTTTGCAACGCGCCGTGGAGATCTTTCGGCAGCATGAAGACGCGCAGCGTGAGCTCGCGGCGCTCGACGCCGTGCTCGTGCTCGATCCTACCTCGGAGCCGGCGCTCGCACGGATCTCGGAGCTCGCCATCAACGCCGGCGACGAGCAACGCTACACGGAGCTGCAAAGCGCGCGGCTCGCGCGCGCCATGAGCCACGAGCAACGCGTAAAGCTCGCCGAAGAAGCCTTCACGCATCTCGTCGAGCACTTTCACAGCCCCGAGGGAGCCGTGGCGCTGCTCACCCCCGTGTTCTCGCAGCATCCTTCGCTCGAGCTCGCCGCGCTCACAGAGCGCGTGCTCGAGGCCGCAGAGCGGAGCGAAGAGCTGCCGGGCTTGTTGCAAAGCGCGGCCGCGGCCGCAGAGGCCGACACGAAGCCCGCGCTCCTCGCCTATCGTGGCCGCCTGCTCTTGGCGCGCGGCGCGGGCGACGAGGCTTTCGAGAGCTATCGCGCGGCGCTCGCCATCGACCCGGCTTTCGACGAGGCGCTCGCGTACTGCGCGCGCTTCGCCAAAGAGGGTGGGCGCTTCGACGAGGCCGTGGCGCTGCTCGAAGGAGCCGCCGCCGTAACGCCGTCCTTCGCGCTCTGGCACGAAGCGGCGGTGATCACCCGCGAGCACCTCGGCGACCCCAAAAAAGAGATCCTCTTGCTGCGCAACGCGCTTGCGGTCGATCCTACGGAGGCAAAGGTCGCCTCCCGCATCGCGACCCTCTGCCTCGAGGCCGAAGATCTCGACACCGCGATGGGCACCAATCCTGATGAAGACGACGCCAGCGACGAGCGGCTTGACGGTTACCGCAGGCTCGCTGAGCAAAACGTATATGGCAATACGACGATTCCCGAGTACAAGCCCAAGGCCTGGTTTACGGCTGCCGTTAAGACAATTCGCCGGCGGCGAGGAAGTGTGAGCCATGGCGGACGTACTGAGACAATTTACACGTTCAAGCCCAAACACGAGGTGTCTGATTGGTTCAAATTCCAACAGGCCGTCGTCGCCTATGCAGGGCGCACCCAAGCGATTCTCTGCGAGAACCCGGCAATTGCAGCGCAATACACCGCCTGATTTTCCCGTGCCGCCAACCTCCTACAATCCCGCGATTCACCACCGGCATTCGATCCGCCTGAAAGGGCACGATTACGCCGGCGGCGGGGTGTATTTTGTGACGATTTGCGCGCATCGGGATGCGGGGAATATTTTT
>CAYXQW010000475.1:0-2495 GCA_964466695.1 uncultured Bdellovibrionales bacterium | reverse complement strand
CGTACGGATCATGGAAGGCGAGCAGCGAAAGGCCGTACGGGATCTCGATCGCGTAGGGGGTAGTCTGAGTCTCGGTGTCGGGCAGGCCCAGGATGCGCAGGGGGGCGCCGCGCTCGGTCTGGAACTGACCCTCGAGCGCGGCGAGCTTGCGCGGGGAGCTCTGCGCCACGTGGCGGGCCGAGAGATCTCCCGAGATAGGGAGGAGGACGGCGGCCGCCCCGCCCATCGCGAGCGCGATCCCGACCGCGGCGCGGTGCAGGGCGTGGCCCGGTTTTTTGTAGAGGAGGTGCGCGTGGATGCCGGCGACCAAGAGCCCCGTCGCGGCGTAGCACGAGAGCAGGACGTGCACGACCTGCTGCCACCACCCGGGGGCGAAGATGGCCGTCAGGGGGTCGATGTCGATGGGCCGCCCCTGTGCGAGCGCAAAGCCCACGGGGTTGTTCATCCAGACGTTTACGAGGGTGACGAAGAAGCCCGAGGCTGCGCCGCTAATGGCGACGATCACCCCCGCGGCGAGGTGGAGGCGCGGGGAGATGCGGCCCTCGCCATAGAGGAAGATGCCGAGGAAGATGGCCTCGGTGAAGAAGGCGAAGCCCTCGAGCGAGAAGGCGAAGCCGATGATCGGCCCCGAGAAGTCCATGAAGCGCGGCCAGAGGAGCCCGAGCTCGAAGGAGATGACGGTGCCCGAGACGGCGCCGACGGCGAAGAGGATGGCGGTGCCCTTGGCGAAGTGGCGGGCCAGGCGGAGGTACTCTTCGCGGCCGGTGCGCGCCGCGCGCCATCTCGCGATCACCATCAAGAGCGGCAGCCCGATGCCGATAGCCGCGAAGACGATGTGGAACGCCAAGGACACGCCCATGAGCGCGCGCGCGTAGAGGAGATCGGTCATCGCCTGGCCCCTTTCGATCTCAGACGTACGGGTTGGTGTCGCGTTCGCGGCCGATGGTGGTGCTCGGGCCATGGCCGGGGATGACCTCCGTGTCGCCGTCCAGGGTGTAGAGCTTCTGTCTTATGGAGCGCACGATGGCCTCGCCGTCGCCGCCGAAGACGTCCGTGCGGCCGATGTCGCCCGCGAACAGGGTGTCGCCCGCGAGGCAGAGCTTGGCCGCGCGGAGGTAGAGCGAGATCGAGCCCGGGCTGTGGCCGGGTGTATGCAGCACCTGGGCCTCGTGCTGGCCGAAGCGCACGACGTCCTGGTCTTCGAGCGTACGATCGAGGCGCCACGGCTCTACTTTGGGGAGCCCGAGCAGCGAGCTTTGCATGGAGAGGTGCTCGTAGAGCGGCACGTCGGCTCGATGCAGGCAGGTCTCGGCCCCGGTCTTTGCGGCGATGGCCGCGGTGCCGCCCACGTGATCTAAGTGGGCGTGGGTGTGGACGATGCTCGAGACCGCGAGCCGCTCGCGCGCGATGAAGGCGAGGATGCGCTCAGGGTCGCCGCCTGGGTCGACGACGATCGCCTCACGAGTTTTGGCGTCGGCGAGCACGACGCAGTTGCAATCGAGGCAGCCGACGACGAAGGTCTCTCGCAGCATGCACGCACGGTGCAGCGCGCACGGAGGGGTGTCAAGAGCCCCATTTTCTTGGCACGCGCCGCCCTACACGCTACGTGAAACGTCATGAAGCCATCCAAGATCCGACGCGAGGACGCGCTCGCCTACCACGCGAGCGGCCGCAAGGGTAAAATCGAGGTCATCTCCTCGAAGCCGTGCGCCACGCAGCGAGACCTGTCGCTCGCCTACACCCCGGGCGTCGCCGAGCCATGCCGCGCCATCGCCGAGAACCCCGACCTAGCCTACGAATACACCGCCAAGGGCAACCTCGTGGCCGTGATCTCGAACGGCACCGCCGTGCTCGGCTTGGGCGACATCGGCCCGCTCGCAGGCAAGCCGGTGATGGAGGGCAAGGGCGTCTTGTTCAAGCGCTTCGCCGACATCGACGTCTTCGACGTGGAGCTCGACGCGCGCGACATCGACACCCTGGTCACCGTCGTCAAGAGCCTCGAGCCCACCTTCGGCGGCATCAACCTCGAGGACATCAAGGCCCCCGAGTGCTTCATCATCGAGCGGCGTCTCAAAGAGCAGATGAGCATCCCGGTCTTCCACGACGACCAGCACGGCACCGCCATCATCTCGGGGGCCGCGCTCGTAAACGCGCTCGAGCTCTGCAAAAAGAGCGCGAGCGAGGTGCGGGTGGTGGTCTCGGGGGCGGGGGCCTCGGCCATCGCCTGCGCCAACTTCTACCTGCGTCTCGGCGTCTGCCGCGAGAACATCACGCTCGTCGACACTCGCGGGGTCATCTATCGCGGCCGCGTCGAGAACATGAACGAGTGGAAGGCCGCCTACGCGCAAGAGACGAGCGCCCGCACGCTCGGCGAGGCGCTCGTCGGCGCCGACGTCTTCCTCGGCTGCTCGACGCGCGGGGTGCTCACCCCGGACATGGTGCGGACCATGGCCAAAGACCCCATCGTCTTCGCGCTCGCGAACCCAGATCCCGAG
>CAYXQW010000474.1:0-2501 GCA_964466695.1 uncultured Bdellovibrionales bacterium | reverse complement strand
CCTCCGCGTCGCTCAAGCTCGGATCGAGCCCGACTTTCGAGGCAATGTCGCGCAACGTGGGGCTCGATACCCTATCTATGAAGTCACACAACGCCTCGCGCGCGGCTGCTCCACGGTCGACCGGGTTGGGATACGTATTGTTGAGGTTGGTGACCGCGTCGGCAAACCCCGCGGGGTTTTGCCCGATGTAAAATTCCGCCGCGATAGTGATCCCGATATTGATACTGACCCCTGATCCGTTGGTTGTGGTGCTGACAGAAAGAGAGGCCCCGGCTCGCAAAACGATAGTTTGACCTTGCAAGGACGTTTGTCCCTCTAGGGTGGTACCCACTCCAGTGGTCCCACTGAGAATGGCGCAAGCGATTTCGGCACGTTGCGCGTCAGTCATAGAGCTTGGATCAATATTGTGCTGCTGAGCATAGAGGTCGATTTGCGCGGACATACTTTCAAGTGACTGACCATAACTTTCCAGCGCGGCCAACGTCGTGTTGGACACACCGAGCCCCACCGCTTGATCGATGGCGCTGAGCAAGAACTCGATCGCGGCTCCGTCGACCGGGACCCCCTGCTGTTGCAAGCCCGATATGACCTGCCTAAATGCGGCGGCGATCACGTCAGGTGAAGCATTGGGCGGCAACCCCGCGACCATGGTCTCGATGGCCGAGCACACTTCCGGCGGCAAGCCGAGATGGCTCGTGAGCAAGCCAACATCGAGGGTGACAGATCCGCTCGATCCGGGGCCACTGCCCCCCATTGAATCCGTCGTGGCGTAGCCCGTGGTTGTTTTGACTGTCTGCGAGTAGGTCGTTGGCCCTATTTGAGTAACGTATGATGTTTCATTAGAGACAAGCGTTATCGATCCGCCGCTCATGCAATGCTCCTGAAATTTAAAACAGAGGAATAAAAAGGCCTCTGCGAATGTGTCCTCTAGCGCTTGCGTATCGGTGCACAGCAATTCGTTCAGTTATCTACACAACGCACGCATGGCTTGGTTGAGTGAATTTTTCTTGTGATCGCAGGCGCTTCAGCGCCCACTCAGCGTTTCATCAGTGGCTTCCAAACAAGTCGCGAGCTTTAGCTCATCGCCGCGCCAGACGAGGCCCTCGACGTGCGTGCTCGGGAGCGGGAGGAGCTTTCCGAGGAGGGCAGAGAGGCGCGCCGGGTCTTTGGTGGTGAAGAACGACGGGTCGCCGTGGTCGGGGGTGATCTCGGCCTGCGCGAGCAGGCGTACGACTTGCCTTGCGACGGCCGGCGCGGGATCGATGATGTCGACGCCGGGACCCAAGACGCGCGCGAGCGCGGGGCGCAAGAAGGGGTAGTGGGTGCAGCCGAGCACCACCTGATCGACGCCCGCCGCGATGAGCGGCGCGAGGAGCTCGCGAAGGAGGCGCGAGGTCGCGGGCGTCTCGAGCTTGCCAGCCTCGACAGCGTCTACCAGGCCGGGGCAGGGGATGGTGATGATGCGCACGTCTTTGCCGAAGCGCGAGACCAGCCCCGCGAGGCGGTCGCTCGCCGCGGTGAGCTCGGTGGCGAGGACGCCGACGACGCCGCTTCGGGTGCGCTCGGCGGCGGGTTTTACCGGGGGCTCGACGCCCACGAAGAGGAGCTTTGGGAAGTCGCGTCGCAGAAGCTCGAGGGCGGCGGCCGAGGTGGTGTTGCTCGCGACGACGATGAGGCGGGCGCCGCGCCGCTCGAGGAAAGCGACGATGGCGCGCGCGAACGAGCGCACCTCGTGCGCGGGACGCGGGCCGTAGGGGACGTGCGCGTGATCGGCGATGTAGAGCGCGCGGGTTTTGGGCAGGGCACGGGCGAGCTCGCGCCACACGCTCAAGCCTCCGACACCGGAGTCGAACAATCCGATCGTAGCTGTCATAACCTTCGTGCGGCGCGATAGCTCAAGTAGCGTTGTATGAGCAAGTGCGGGTACATGTAGGCCATGCGTCGCATCGCCCACGTCTCGGATCTGCACTTCGGCAACCACGACGAGCACACCGCCCGGGCGCTCGCCGTGAGCCTCGCGCAGGCGGCCCCGGATCTGATCGCGGTGAGCGGCGACGTGACGCACACGGGCAGCGCGCGGCAGTTCGCGCGCGCGCGGCGCTTCTTCATGGATCTTGCGGCGCCCGTCGTCGCGGTGCCGGGCAACCACGACCTGCCGCTCTTCGATCTCGCGCGGCGCTTCTTTCGGCCCCTCGATCACTTCCGCACGCACGTCGCGCCCGACCCCGATCCCTTCTACCGCGATGACGAGCTTACGTTGCTCGGCCTGAACACGGCGCGGCCCTGGCTCATCAAGGCGGGGAGGATCTCGTCGCAGCAACGGGCGCAGATCGGTGAGCGTATGGCGACGGCGACCCCTGGCTCCCTTAGGGCCGTGCTCATGCACCACCCCTTCATCCCTCACGCGCGTCGCCGCTTCCCGGGCCTCGTCCTCGGCCGCCGGCGGGCGCTCGCGGCGCTCGTCTGCGCGGGCGTGCGCGTGGTGCTTTCGGGGCACTTGC
>CAYXQW010000473.1:0-2502 GCA_964466695.1 uncultured Bdellovibrionales bacterium | reverse complement strand
CGTCGGCCGAGGGGTGCCCGCCGAGCCCGCAGACCCCGAGGGCGAGCGGATGGTTCTCGGGGAATACGCCCTTGCCCTTGGGAGTGGTCATCACCGGGATCTGGGTTTGCTCGGCCAGGGCGACGAGGAGCTTCGATCCGTCATCCCAGCGTACGCCTGAGCCGGCGAAGATCACGGCGCGACCGGTCTGCAGGACCGAGGCGGCTTGCGACAAAGTGGGCCCGTCCATGCGAAACTCGGTGCTCACGCTGCCGCAGGATGCTGTCTGGCGAGTGTCGGCGACAGCGATGTCGATAGGGATGGTGACGACGACGGGGCCGCGCTTCCCCGAGAGCGCGGTTGCGATGGCGCGGCGGAGCAACAAGGGCGCGGAGGTGCTGGTCGGGATCTCGATCGCGAGCTTTGTTACGTGGCTCGTCATGCCGATGATGTTGAGGTGGTGCGCGCTGCCTTCCTGGAGCGCGATCCTCCCGTGCTTGTGGTGCGCGACCTCGCCGACGAGCACGAGCACGGGCAGGCCATCGCAATACGCCGAGGCGATTCCGGTCATGGCGTTCAAGATCCCTGGGCCCGAGGTCAAAGCTACCACGCCGAGCTTCTGGCCCTGACGAGCGTAGGCCGCGGCGGCGAACATCGCGCCGTTTTCGTGCTTCGTGGTTATGAACCGAATGTCAGTACGATCGAGCAAGGCATCGAGCACCGGCGCGATCGTGCCCCCGGGGATGCCGAAGACCAGCTCGACGCCGGCCTCTGCCAAGATCGAGACGAGGACATCAGCCGTGCGTCGGGTGATGCCTAGGGGTAAGACGACTGCTTGCTGCGGGTGACCATCCGGAACTTGCATGCGACTTCTCCTGTAGACAGGAGCGATCGCGAGCTGCCGGTTGGCGCTTGGGCGCGTTATTGCGCCACTACGTTAGAACGGCAGCTGCGCCGACATGTCAACCTCTCTCATCACGATAGCAGTATCGATAGGCTTTGGCGTCACAACATCTGCACCAGCCGCGAGTGCGTTCTTCTCGATCTCGGGTGTGAGCTGGCCGCTCGTTATGATGATCCTGATCCCGGCCGTGTCGGGGCTACCCTTAAGGCGACGGCAGACCTCCAGGCCATCGACCATGGGCATGAAGACGTCGAGCACCGCGACGTGCGGTTTTACGGATCCGATCTGTACGAGCGCGTCGACACCGTTCGAAACCATGGTCACGTCGACGCGATCCGTGTGCATCTTGAACAAGCGCCCAAGCGCCTCAAGCTGCTTTGGGTCGTCGTCGACGATGAGGAGCCGCCGTTTGGTAGCGCTCGCCAAGGCTCGTGGGACCGGCATTTCATGATGTTTCAAGAAGGCGACGAGATCGGCTGCCCTTATGCGGCGATGACCGCCCGGAGTGCGGAACGCCGGGATACGCCCGTCTTTGACCCACTTGTTTATCGAGCTCGGGTTGACCTGTAAGAGCGCCCCGACCTGATATGAGGTGAGCAAGCTATCTGGAAGAATTTCTGACTTTGTCATCCTTACCACCATGTCGTCTCCCCCAAATCTTGTTTTCCATGAATAACAACCCGCGCTCTGGTTTGGCAAGCATTTTTTGCAAAATTTTCGTGAGCGAACACAATCCCTGAAGATGCCCGCGTCTCAAGGCTCGGGATCCTGCTCGTGTCGTGCGCTGAGACGTCGCCTCCGTGTTATGGCCACGTACAGATTGAGAAGCTCGAAGACGAACAACAAGATGACGAAGACGAAAAAGGCGGTGAGAGGAACTTTTTTCCCCAAGAAGGCCATGCCGCCGCCTTGCGCGTGTGTTTGTAGCCCCCACGCGCCAACACCTATCGATACGAGGATGCCCAAGATGGCGGCGGCGATGGGAAGGAATCGGCGCAGCACGACGATTACGAGGAGGGCTGTGGCGAGATATAATGTAGGGGTCACGTATGCCTCGCGCGAAAGGTGAACGCTCAGCGAGGCCATACCTAAAGCTGTAGCGGCAATGCAAGTTTTGTGCACGCAGGTCGTGTGGGCTTAACCTCGATTTTTCTCCAGTTCAAAGCTAGCCGCAGCGAGCTGTGGCGTGTAAGTTCTACATTCACAGGAGCTTCAGTGAGCGCGACCAGTTGCGCAATTAATTCTTAAGATGAGTAATTTTGCTAAGGCGTTTCAGCCTTAGCTTATTTTTTGGAGATGTCATGTCAGAGCCGCGCATTGTTTCCTCGAATGTCGTTGTAACTTCGAGCCAGACCACGCAGGTCACTACGCCAACGGGTACGACCAATAGCACCACGACTGCGGTCTCGATGTCGTCGAGTACGGGTTATCCTTCTGCCGATACGCTGGGTGGTGGGGGGGGCGGTGAAGGATGACGGGACCTCGCCGTCAGGGGCAGGGTCATCGTCGTAGGTGGAGGGGACGGGGTCCTCTACGTTGGGGAGGGCCTCTTCGCTGGGAGCATCACCATTAGGGTCCAAGGTGAGTGGGGTCGGGGTGAGATCCACCCGGCGGTAGAT
>CAYXQW010000472.1:706-2514 GCA_964466695.1 uncultured Bdellovibrionales bacterium | reverse complement strand
TATATACCATTACATGTAGAAGTGAAGTATCTTCTAACTTAGCAAGATATGATGGTACTAGATATGGATTAGAGGGAAGCAAGAACAGAAATATCAAAGAGTACTACGAAGCAACAAGAGGGGAAGGATTAGGAGAAGAAGCAAAAAGAAGAATTATGACAGGAACATTCTCGCTTTCTGCAGGATATGCTGATGAATATTTTAGGAAATCAGAACAGGTTAGGCAGTTAATTAAAGAAGACTTTGACAAGATACTTTCTCAATATGATGCAATAGTGGCACCATCTACTCCATCTATCGCTTTGAAAGACAAAGATGCAGACAATCCTTTGTTTGGCGAAATTGCAGATGTATTAGCCGAAGGTAGTTCTGAAGCTGGGTTACCAGGTTTAACAGTCCCATCTGGTCTATCTGATGGTATGCCAACAGGTATTCAGTTCATTGGTAAACATTTTGACGAACAAACACTACTAAATCTAGGACAAGGTATAGAAGAAAATACAGGAAGATTAGTATTAAATCTCTAGTTCA
Source organism: uncultured Bdellovibrionales bacterium (assembly GCA_964466695.1). GTDB lineage: Bacteria > Myxococcota > XYA12-FULL-58-9 > XYA12-FULL-58-9 > JAFGEK01 > CAYXQW01. The sequence continues at coordinate 1,983 of CAYXQW010000472.1, read as the reverse complement.
GAGAAATTTCATATTTGAATGATATAAATATATTTACAAGGAATACCCTTGTTGATATAATTTGAGTGAACCCGCCTACAAGAACCCTTGGTTGTTTGTAGGCAATTTCTTTTATGACCCAACTCTCCACAATTTTAATAGATGGAAGCAACTTTTACTTTAAACTTAAAGACCTCGGCCTAGATAACCAATTGAATTTCAATTTCCGTGAATTTATAAAAGAAATTACACCAAAATTTAGAAATATCTCAACAACTTACTACATTGGTGCAGTAAGAACTAAATCTGATTTTCACACAACAAAGTTACATGCTAAACAGCAAAAGCTTTTTCAATATCTTTCATCACAGAACATTAAATATTCCCTAGGGTATTTGCTTGAGAACAATGGTGTAGTACATGAGAAGGGAGTTGATATTCAAATTGCTGTTGATATGCTAGTAAATTCCTACGAAGACAAGATAGATAGAATAATTTTAATTTCTTCAGATACAGACCTCATACCTGCCATTAAGCAAGTACAGAAACTTGGTAAGCATGTTACATATGTAGGATTTAAACATAAGCCTAGTAAAGCATTGATTAATGTTTGTTCTGACTATGTATTATTATCAAGAAAAGATTTAAAAGAGTTCTATAGCTTAAAAAATACCTATTTAGGACCAATTAACTGAACTACGTTCCCATCAAAATCTTCCATGGTTGCAAAGGTGAATTTCTCTTGTATACACAGAACGTACTTTAATATTGCTGCTAGTAATTCCCGTCCTGGACCTTCTCCACAATAATTGGAGATAGAAATACAAATAATGTTATAATTAATCATGTCTACCATAAAAGCGAGACATAAACCAAACATACAAAACATTGAATATCTCCACTACCCTATCAAATCTGACTATCGCATTACTGAAGGATATCTGTATTCTAGACAAGAACTCTTGATTCGAGGTTTCTACTTCCACAAAGGCATAGACTATGCTTGCCCATGGGGAACTCCTGTATATGCAGCAGCAAGTGGATATCTAGTTGCGAGCTATCATAGATATCCAATGTTGAATAAAGATAAAACACCAATGGTGTATGAGGGTTTACCACAAGGTAATGGCTTAGGATATTTCATACAAATATTCCACCCAGAAAAGATATGTGGAATTAAAGGAGGGAGAATTACACAATATGCTCATCTTTCCAAATTTGCACCCAATATATATGCAAGAACATTCAACCCAATTAAGATAGATTTTGAAAAAGAGATATTGAAGAAATACAAAAAA
>CAYXQW010000472.1:0-696 GCA_964466695.1 uncultured Bdellovibrionales bacterium | reverse complement strand
AAGAGCGGTGAAATTTCAGAAACAACTACTGGAAAGAAAGAAAAAGAATTACAAAAGAATATAAAAGATACATTAGATATTGTTAAACAGTATCCTTGGTTTAATAAACTATATGGGTTTTCATTTAATAATGATCTAAGAAAAAGAGAATCATATCTATACAACGGAGAAGAATTGAAATATCTGAAAGGAAGCAAATATGTTAAATGGGTTGAACAAGGAGATTTAATTGGGTATACAGGATCATCATCAATCATATGGGGAGATTTAACTTACAAAGAGAATTGCGAGAGACCGAATGTAAAAGAATTTGAGACATGGGATGAAGTACATTTACATTTTGAAGAGGCAGGTAGAAACATAGATACCAGAACAAAAGAATTACAAAGAGATCCATATGGAATATATCTTAGTAAGGAGCACTATCAAAACAATAAACAGAATAAAGACAGTATATTTACAGAAGGTTTTCAGAAATCATTGTGGTAAAGCTTAGAATTTCAAGCCAAGTCTTTCCAAGAAATTCTTAAAGCTATTTTCGATATTATTCACTGTCCTCGTGGTCATCTCTTCTTTCTTTACCTCTTTCTCTTTACCAAAAACTTGAACTACGAGTGTTACATTCTTACCTTCTAACTCTCCATCTATAACAGCAACACCAATATCTGTATATTCTGCTTTCGCAATATTTGCCTT
>CAYXQW010000471.1:0-2521 GCA_964466695.1 uncultured Bdellovibrionales bacterium | reverse complement strand
GGAGCTGGCGATGGGACTCGAACCCGCAACCTGCTGATTACAAATCAGCTGCTCTGCCAGTTGAGCTACGCCAGCTTAACCGGCCCGACCACGACAGCCCCTGTAGCCGCGCCCTCGATGCAAAATCGAGCAACCACAAGCGCCCGAAAAACAAAGAGAAAAGATAGACCGCTGCCCATAAGCTGTTTGAGGCGCCGGTTTATAGGGGGCTAAAGTCGCGAAGTCAAGCGCAAAAAGAAGAGATGGCTTGACTTCACCGCCTCGCTGGCCGACAACCAAAAGACATGCTCGACATCGTTTTCTGGCGCTACGGCGCCCTTTTGCTGTTTTGCGGCTGCGCTGGCGCTAGCGCGACCACGAACGCGCCCCTCCCCACCTCGCGCCCCGACGCCCCACGATCTGCGAGCGGCGACATGGAGGCGCTCGCCAAACGCGAGGGGATGAAGCTCGAGACCTTCGACCTCAACAAGGACAAACACCCCGACGTCTTCAAGTTCTACGCGCCCGGCAAGGACCCGAAGACCTCGGAGCAGACCCCACTCAGGCTCGCGCGCAAAGACGTCGACATCAATCACGACGGCAAGGTCGATATGACCGAATTTTACGATAACGACGGTCGCCTCTCGCACGCGCGCGCCGACCTCGACTTCGACGGCGAGATCGACTGCACGACCTTTTATAGAGACGGCAAGGTTACCCGCCGCGAGTTTTTGCTCGGCGCGAACAAGGGCCGGCCCGGGCTCGTCAAGTTCTACGCGAAGAACATGCTCGTGCGCCTCGAGGCCGACCGCAACGGCGACGGCAAGATCGATCACTGGGAGCATTACGAGAACGGCAAGCTCGACCGCATCGGTATCGACACCACGCTCGACGGCAAGGCCGACTCTTGGCAGCAAAGGCAACAGCTCGCGCAAAGCTCGCCTGACGTAGGTCAGTTCATAAAAGAGCCCGCGCTCTATGATGCCGCTCCGGCGGGCAGCCCGACACCTCCGCCGCCCGTCACCGCCAAGCAGCCCGAGAGCGACGGCGCGCTGCCGCCGCTCCCCGCCATGACCGAGGACAAGCCGTCGCGCACCAAGGCGAAGGCGAGTCCTGCCAAAAAGCGCAAGGTCAAGGTCAAAAAGCGCATCACCAAAAAGCGCCGCGGCGATGGTCTGCCGGGCCTGCCGGCGCTCGAGGAGCTACCGCCCCTGCCCCCGGCGCCCTAAAGACTCTAGGCTACCGCGTCACGCGGATGACTTCAGTTGCGCCGGACAGATCCCTATAGGCCACCACGGGAGAGACCCCGTCGCGCGGATCGAGGGCGATCGACGGCGCCTCGGCGCTCGAGATCACCCGCGGCTCGTATTCGCTGGCCAAGGCATCGCACGCGGTCGCGGTGTCGAGCACCGCAAAGCTTACGCTCTTCGGTATAGAGACGATCGGATAGTACGCATGCGCGACCGCGACCGCCTGCGAGCTCACCGCGAGATCGAAGGCGCTATACGTGCCGCCGATCCCCGACGTGCTCTTCAAAATCGAAGAACTCCAGGTGCCCGCGGTGCCGGGCGTCTCCGAGCACGCGAGCCATACGTCGGCGTAGAACTGCATAAAACCACCCGAGTTTATGGTGTAGGCGTGCAACCCGAAGAGATAGGCCTTGGGGGTAAAGAACGTCCCGCCGATCCCGAGCCCGAACGGATAGTTATCGGCGTACGCGATGATGTCGCTCGCGGACAACGAGGTCGCGGCAGACCCCGCCGGCTCGAGCTCAACATAGACGACATCACCACCGTCGACGATGGCTTGGCCGCTGACCGCGCTCGGGCTCGTGGGCGTATCCGCCGGGGTGCTGCAAGCCGTGAACTGCGGCGGCGTGACCGAGCCGTCGATCGTGACGTAGCAGACCTCACCTGCGGGGTTCGGGAGCGAGATCCCCAAGGCTCGAAACGGCAACGTGGGGCAGCCTGGGCAAAGTTGTATCCCCTTATTGACGCTCACGAACTGCGGCAGGAAGGTGTCTGTTACTGGATTTCCACCAAGAGACAAGGAGTCGATGCCTCCGCTGCCCGCGATCCCGGTGAAGCTCCCCACGTCCGTGCTCTCAGCGTAGAAGAGATAATGACTTCCCGCCGTAACGTACGCCGTGATGAGGACCCTGACCTTGCGCGAAAGACGCAGATCGGCGCCGATGGTGCTCTCGACGCGCAGATCGACCGCCTTTGGGGGATTGGTAAAGCTGGTGTACGTCGGCCCTTCGACGAAGCCCGTCTTGCCGTCCCAGTAATTGAGCTGCAAATCGCCGTCCTGTGTGGTGAACACCACGATGGGGTTGCCGTCGGCATCGAGACCGAGGCGCGGATCTTCCCCGGCGTCGGCGGTCACGAGCGGCGGGTCCTCGGGCCAGGGTAGAGGCACGGTGAGGAAGGCTCTCGGGGCGAGCTCGGCGGCGAGCGGGTTGCCCACCTTGTCCTTGGCCGTCGCCGCGAGGCTAAACTCGTATGGCTCGTAATGCAAAAGCTCGGTGTAGTGAAACTCGATC
>CAYXQW010000470.1:252-2533 GCA_964466695.1 uncultured Bdellovibrionales bacterium | reverse complement strand
AACCCCCCGCCACGTATTTCCAGTTAGTTGCGGCACCAACCAGCGATGGAGTATCCCTCGTCTCCGTATCACCGAGCCCGAGCTGACCTCGGGAATTGTCCCCCCAGCACCAGAGTCCGCCGCCGGGAGTGATCCCGCAAGTGTGAGAATAGCCCGCCGCCACCGACGCTATCCCCACGACCCCGAGGCTCTTTGCGAGTGTGCCAAGCGACGCGACGCTCACCTCGAGCGTGATCGCCTCCGCCTTTGTGTACGAGAGGCCTTCGAATGTGGCCACCCCGTTCTTGGCGAGCACCGTGGTTACCCCTCGCAAAACGCCCGTGCCGCCTCGCACCCGCACAGTCACCTCGTTCGTGGCTCCGTATACGCGTACGTTTGTGGGACCTCTAATCTCCACCGTAAACGTGGGCCACGCGGCGCCCACCAGCACCTCGGCCGGCAGAGACACGCCGAACGCAAGATGGCTGCAAAGCTCGAGGCTCGGCGTGTTCACGCAAGCCCCTTCTGCATCGCACGTGTCTAGCGTGCAGGCGTCGCCGTCGTCGCACCCCTCCTCGGCGCTCTCGCCGCCGCAGTAGGGCGCGAGCTTGCAGCTTTGCAGGCAGCCGCCGTAGCGACCGTCGTTGTCCGCGCCGTTGTCGCACTCCTCGCCGGCCGTCGCGTTCAGCTTGCCGTCGCCGCAGATGACGATCGTGCAGTCGGTGTTGCAGGCCGAGGTCTCCTGCCCGTCGTCGCACTCCTCGAGGCCGGTTTTGAGCCCGTCGCCGCAGAGCTGACACGACCCGTCGCGCGCCGCGACCCCGCCGCGCTCGGCGCAGAGCTCCTCCGAGAGGCACTCGTTGGCGGCGCGATCGCAGTAGTGACCCTCGTGGCAGGTCCCGTCGCTGTTGCACGCGAAGAGGTAAGGATAAGGGTCGGTCTTTGTCGAGCAGCTCGTTATGAGAGCTGCCGCCAAGAGGAGAGAAAATATCTTGTTCACGGTATACCTCCGAAGGGTTGCGCTATCGCACTCGCGCGCGGCTAGCCGCAAGGTAAGGAGAGGGCGTCTTTTGGTGTGTCATTTTGCGACACGCGTGTGTCATTTTGAGCCACGCGTCGCGCGCCAAAGCGTCTCTGGTTTTGCTATGTGGCTTAAAAGCTTGGGCTATCATGTCGGCCTCCTCGTGGCGATGACGTCCGTGGTTTGTCGTATGCAATGTTCGGGCCAAGTTTGGGTATTTTCGCTGCCGCACGGGCCCGCCCCCGATGATGTGCTCGGTGGAGCGGCGAATGCTTTCTGGTACAACTACGAGCGTGCCTTCGTCACGACAGGCGCACATCTTTGGGGTGCTAGATGCCGCTCACTTCGTCTTGGTTGTTCATAGGTGCCGTGGCTCTTATAGCCGCTGACACTGCGCCGGAAAAACTCAAAATCGCGGTGATGCCGGTGTCTTTGGCCACCGGCGCCGTGGGATTCCTCGACGCACGCATTATCGACGAGAGTCTGCTCGGCGCGGTGCAAGCCGCCGGGTCGTTCGCCGTCATCGGCAAGAGTGACATCGACACGGTGTTCGGTTTCGAAAAGCAGAAGGACATGATGGGCTGCAACGATACGTCATGCTTCGCGGAGATTGGCGGCGCGTTGGGCGTCGATCGTTTGATCCAAGTGCAAATCGGCAAGCTGGCCTCGAAATGGTCCGTCACCGCGAAGCTCATCAATGTGAGGGGAGGCGCCCCCAGCGTCGAGGCGCGGCTGGCCCAAACTGTGGCAGGTGCGGAGGATGTTCTCGTCGAGGCCTTCCCCGCGCTCATGCAGAAGTTGCTCAAAGACGGCGGGATTCTGACGCGACAGACAGCGAAGCTCGGCGAGCCCACCCGGGCAGAGACAATTCCAACCGTGCACAGCGCGTCGGCAGCGATGGAGCTCGCTAAAACCGAAACCACGATCGGCCAGTATCGCGCCTGCGTCGCGGCAGGAAAGTGCACGCCACCCGACGTCGCGAGCAGCCAAGAGCACTGCAATTGGAGTCACCGAGACCGCGAGGATCACCCTGTGAACTGCGTCGACTGGCAACAGGCGACCCAATTCTGCTCGTGGGCGGGCGGCCGTTTGCCAACCGATGACGAGTGGTATGCGGAAGCATCAGACAACGGGAGAAGAAAGTACGCATGGGGCGATGAGGAAGTAACCTGCAAGCTCGCGGTGTGGGGAGATGGCTCCAAAACTGATGGTTGCGGTCGCAACTCGACTTGGCCGGTGTGCTCACGACCACAGGGCAATAGCGCGAGCGGGCTATGCGAT
>CAYXQW010000470.1:0-242 GCA_964466695.1 uncultured Bdellovibrionales bacterium | reverse complement strand
TGGACAGCGACGGCCGAGGGCTCAAAACGAGTGTTGCGTGGCGCCTCATGGGATCGCAACGACGCGGACGCTCTACGCGCCTCCTACCGGGTTGCGGCACCACCGACGCCGGGGGGCTATCGCGTCGGCTTCCGATGTGGGTGGGCGTCACGAGCCAGATAGGGGAAGCTCTCCGAGCAGCCGGGCTAGACTCACCGCGTCCGGAGTGTCGTGTGCCAATGGAATGCCGCCGCATGTAATAA
>CAYXQW010000469.1:0-2537 GCA_964466695.1 uncultured Bdellovibrionales bacterium | reverse complement strand
TATCTTCCCCGCGCTCTTGGCGTTTGCCCTGTTCGCCATGCAGTTCGGCGACCGCCTGCACCGCTGGCTCGACAACCACCTGTTCAACTGGGTCGCCACGCGCTCGTTCGGCCTCTACTTGTGGCACTTCCCCGTCATGGAGCTCATCCGCGTCTACTTCGTGCCGCTCTACAAACCCTTCGAGCTTCGCAGCCTCGGCATCTGGTTCTTGCTCTGCGCACTCGTCGTCGTCTCTGCCACGCTGCTCGCCGAGCTCTCTTGGCGCCTCATCGAACAACCCGCGTTACGGTGGGCGAGGAGACGACTCGCGCCGAGAGCCGTATTGGCGAGCGAGGTGACGAAATGAGCGCGAGGCAGCGCTCGCGGCGGCGGCACGTGCTGCGCGCGCTCGTTTTGCTCGGTGGCATCTCGCTGCTGGCGCCGCTCTACCTCATGCTCGTGTTCGCGACGCACACCGACGCCGAGATCATGAGCATGCCGGCGCCGCTGTGGTTCGGCTCGCACCTCGAAGGCAACCTGCGCGAGCTGTTTGCAAGGCTACCCCACTTCGCCGCGAACTTGTGGATGAGCCTGCGCGCGGCGTCCACGACCGCGCTCTTGCAGGTGGTGCTGTGCTCGATCGCTGGCTACGCCTTCGCCATGATGCGCTTCCGAGGCAAGGACGTGCTCTTCGCGCTCGTGCTCGCCACGCTGCTGCTGCCGGGCTCTCTCGGCATGATCCCGCGCCTTTTGCTCATCGAGAAGCTCGGCTGGTACGACACGGTACGCGGCCTCGCCATCCCCTCGGCGGCGAGCGCGCCCCGCTCTGCTCGGCCGTGACCCGCCAGCCGCCGCCCTCGGCGGCGAGCGCGCTCGGCATCTTTCTCTTGCGGCAGTACATAAGCACCGCCGTGCCCCGCGATGTCGTAGAAGCAGCGCGCCTCGACGGCTGCAGCACGCAAGGCGTGTACTGGCGCATCGTGCTGCCCATCGCGCGCCCTGCGCTGGCGGCGCTAGCCCTGCTCGCCTTCATCGGTTCGTGGAACGACCACCTAGCTCAGCTCACGACGCTGCACGACATGCCGATGTACACGGCGCCCTTGGCCTTGAGCTCTCTCGTCGGCACCGGGCACGTGCCGCTCGGCCCGATCTTCGCGGGCGCCTCCCTCTCGACCCTGCCCGTGTTGCTCGTCTACGCGCTGCTCGCACGGAAGCTGTTTCTCAGCCTCTCCATCGACAGCAGCGCCGGCGGGTGAGCTCCCCTAAACGCGCAGCAGCTCTTTGACGGCGTTAATCACCTGCGGCGCCTGGATGGGCTTGGTGATGTAGGCGTTGGCCCCGAGCGCGAGCGCCCGCTGGCGGTCTTCGGCCGCACCCTCGGTGGTGATGATGATGATCGGGATGTCCTTGTGGGTGGGGTCGCCGCGCACGATCGCCACCAGCTTGAGCCCGTCCATCATGGGCATGTTGATGTCGGTGATCAGGATATCGAACTTGCCCGCCTTGAGCTTCTTGAGCGCGTCCATGCCGTCGTCGGCTTCGGTGACCTTGACCGTCTGGAGGCGGCGAAGCGCGAAGACGATGAGCTGCCGCATCGTCGGGGAGTCTTCAACCACCAGCGCTTGGATGTCTGCCATACCGCGTATCCGCCCTCTACGAGGTCACGAGATCGATGAGACCTTGAATGGTGTTGAGCTTCCGTTTTGACTCAGTATACAGCTTGGCCGAGAAGATGGCCGTCGCCGCGTGCCCGGCGAGCAGCGTGAATAGCTCGTAGTCGACATGGGCCAGCCGCTTCTTCTGCGTCAAGAAGCCATAGATGAGGATGACCCCGAGCACCCGCTCTTTGATCTTCAACGGGATGCAGACCACCGGGTCGTTGACGTCCACCTGCTCGGGCGCCTTGTCGACATCCGCAGAGAAGTGCGGCTCGCCGCAGGTGATCACCTGGCCGACCACGCCCGCGTTGGTGTCGAGCCCTGCCAGCGCCTCGCGCGGCAACCCCTCGGCGATGAGCGGCTTGAACTCGAGCGTCTTCTCGTCCAAGAGCCCGACGCAGAACTTCTCCGCGCCCACGAAGTTGAGCACGATCTCGACGATGATCTGCAACACCTCTTGGAAATCGAGCGTGGAGTGGAGCTGATAGCTCGCCACGTAGATGTTGAGCAGGTTGTTGTTCTCGTTCTCGATCTCGACGTAGCGGCTCGCGAAGTCCTTGTTCTCGGCCTCGACCTCCTGGAAGCGCCGCATGACCTCCTCGCGATCGGCCTCGAGGCGCTGCACCTTCTCCATGAGCTCGTGCACGAGCGGGCCGTCGCCTTCGGCGGGGGTCGCGCGCAGCTCAAGCTCGGCCGCGCGAAAGCGCAGGCGCTCGTTCTCCTTGAGCAGCTCCTCGGTAAACTCGGCGCCGCGCTTGAAGATCTGCAAGAACTCCCGTCGCGCCGCGAGCAGCTCGTCGGGACGTTCGGGGCGGGGGTTGTCGTTGAGCTCGGTCATATTCAGCGAGATCTAGCCGCAAAAACGCGACAAAAATACGTACCTCACATGTGTAGCACGCA
>CAYXQW010000468.1:0-2573 GCA_964466695.1 uncultured Bdellovibrionales bacterium | reverse complement strand
TCCCCGTCAGAGACGGCGCGCGTACGCTCAAAGACGCCATCAACGAGGCCTTCCGCGACTGGGTCGCCAACATGGAGAGCACCCACTACGTGCTCGGCACCGCCTGCGGCCCGCACCCCTTCCCCACCATGGTCGCCTACTTCCAGTCGATCATCGGCAAGGAGGCGCACCGGCAGATCCAAGAGCTCGCCGGCAGGCTGCCGCGCCGCGTCTATGCCTGCGTCGGCGGCGGCTCGAACGCGCTCGGGATCTTCAGCGGCTTCGTCGACTGCGAGGGGGTCGAGCTCGTCGGGGTCGAGGCGGGCGGCCGCGGGCTTGCGAGCGGCGCACACGCCGCCAGGATCGCCTCCAAGGACGCGGCCTTGGGCGTAGCGCAAGGCTACCGCAGCTACTTCTTGCAAGACGAAGATGGCCAAATGCGCGAGACGCACAGCGTCGCCGCGGGCCTCGACTACATCGGGGTCTCCCCCATCCTGGCGAGCTATCACGAGGCTTCGCGCGCGCGCTTCTGCGCCGCCACCGACGAGGAGGTCATCGCCGCCCTGGCGCTCACGATGAGCAAGGAGGGACTCATCCCCGCGCTCGAGTCGGCGCACGCCTTCGCCCAGGCCTTCAAAGAGGCCCCCACGCTCGGCGCAGACGACGTCGTGCTCATCAATCAATCCGGCCGCGGCGACAAGGACATCTTCACCGTCGCCGACGCCTTTGGCGATCCCGCGTGGAAGGCGTTCATCCAAGAGAAAGCGCAGGCCTACCGTGCTTGAAGATCTGATCAAAAAGCGCCGCGAGCAGCGCGACATCTTGCTCATGACCCACATCGTGCTCGGCTACCCGAGCTTCGCCGCCTCGCTCGAGCTCATCGACGCCATGGTGGAGTCGGGGGTCGACCTCATCGAGCTGCAGATCCCCTTCTCCGAGCCCATCGCCGACGGGCCGGTGATCTTGCAGGCGAGCCAGCGCGCGCTCGCGAACGGCGCCTCGGTCGAGAAGTTCCTCGCCGCGGCCGCGGCCGCCGCCGCCCGCCACCCGATCCCCTTCTTGCTCATGACCTACTACAACATCCCGTACACCTGCGGCGTCCAAGCCTTCGCCACCCGCATGCGCGAGGCAGGCTTATGCGGCGCCATCATCCCGGATCTGCCGCCCGAAGAGGGCGCGGAGTACCTCGCGGCCATGCGCGAGGCCGAGCTCGATCACATCTTCATCTTCACCCCAAAGAGCACCGAGGCGCGGCTTGCGGTGTTGGCCTCGCACGCGCGCGGCTTCGTCTACTGCGTAGCGCGCAAGGGCGTCACAGGCGCCGAGACGAGCTTCTCCTCCGAGATGACCGCGTACTTGCAGCGCTGCCGCAAGGCCACGTCGCTGCCGCTCGCGGTGGGCTTCGGGCTCAAAGACCGCGCGGACATCGCGTTCCTTGAGGGCAAGGCCGACATCGCCGTGATCGGCTCAGAGACGCTGCGGCTGCTCGACCGCGAGGGGATCGAGGCGGTGCCGCCCTTCCTCAAGAGCCTGCGCGCCTGACATCACTCGGTGGTCGCCGGGCCTTTACCTGCCTCGCCGGACAGCGCGGCCTTCAACGTGTGCCAGGCCAGGGTCGCGCACTTGACGCGCATCGGAAACTCGCGCACCCCCGAGAAGACCGCGAGCTTCCCGAGGCCTTGGGCGCCCGCGGGCGCCTCGCCGGTCAGCAGCTCGTGCATGCGCTCGAACAGAGCCGAGGCCTCGGCCAGGGTCTTGCCCTTGATGCCCTCGGTCATGAGCGAGGCCGACGCGGTGGAGATCGCGCAGCCCTGCCCCGCGAAGGAGGCGTCTTTGATGCGGCCGTCCTCCACCACGACGAACACGGTCACCTTGTCGCCGCACAGCGGGTTGTTGCCGTCGGCGCGATGCGTTGCGCCCTCGAGCTCGCGGTAGTTTCGCGGGCTCTTGTTGTGGTCCAAAATGACCTGTTGATAGAGATCCGAGAGCTCTGACATCAGCCGAAGACCTTGCGCGCGCGCCCTATGGCCGCGACGAGGCGGTCTATCTCCTCGTGGGTGTTGTAGAGCCCGAACGAGGCCCGAACGGTCGCGGGGAGCCCGAAGCGCTCCATCACCGGCTGCGCGCAGTGGTGACCGCTGCGGATCGCGATCCCATCGTGATCGACGATGGTAGCGACGTCGTGCGGGTGGATGCCGTCGATCACGAACGAGACCACGGCGGACTTGTGTGGGGCGGTGCCGATGAGGCGCACCCCTTCGAGCGCGCGGAGCGAGCTCGTCGCGTGCTCCAAAAGCTCGCGTTCGTGGCGCGCGATGTCCTCGACGCCGAGCGCGGCGACATAGTCGAGCGCCACCGCCAGGCCGATGACCCCCGCGATGTTGGGGGTGCCCGCCTCGAACTTGTGCGGCACCTCGGCGTAGGTCGTGCGCGCAAAGCTCACCGACGAGATCATGTCGCCGCCGCCCTGCCACGGCGGCATGGCCTCGAGGTGCTCGAGCTTACCGTAGAGCACACCGATGCCCGTGGGGCCGTAGACCTTGTGCCCGGAGAACACGTAGAAGTCGGCGTCGAGCTCGCGCATGTCGAGCCCG